>JAHWKJ010000577.1 GCA_019347905.1 Planctomycetota bacterium | reverse complement strand
CTCAAAAAGCCGCCGCTGGGTCCTTGGACGGTGGCGGTCAGCGGCGCGCTGTTTGGTGAAGTGAATGAGTGGACGGCGCGGCTGCCGTCGGCGCTGGCGGCACTGGGTCTGACCGGTCTCGTCGGCTGGTGGGCGGGCCGCTGGTATGGACGGGCGGCGGGACTGGCGGCCGCGTTCGTTCAGCTCACGTCGTTGTATGCGATCATCTTCGGCCGCAAGGCCGAGGTCGACATGTTCGTCTGGCTGGCGACGACGGGAGCGATGTTCCTCATCGCGGAAGCGTCACCGGACGAATCGCGCCGCCGCTCGCATTGCCGCTGGGCGGGCGTCTATGCGCTGCTTTCGGTCGCGTGGCTGGCGAAGTTTCACTACGGGCCGGCGATGGTGCTCGGGCCGGCGGTTCTTTATCTTCTCGTGCAGCGGCGGTTTCGCGAGCTCTGGAAGCTGGCGAATCCGGCGGGACTGGTGGTTTTTGCCGCGGCGGTCGTCGTCTGGCCGCTGCTGGTGCTCCAGCAGTTCCCCCACGCGCTCGACGTCTGGAAGCACGAGACTGTCGGCCGCGCGGTAGGCGAGATGGGGCATCAGCCGCTGTGGTTCTATGTGCCGCACATTCTGTGGCTGCCGCTTCCCTGGACGCCGCTGGTGCTGTGGTCGCTGCCGGCGAGCTGGCGTCGCGCGTGGCGCGAATCCGACTCGCGGGAACGCTTTCTGTGGGTGTGGATGCTCGCGAGCTTCGCGATCGTCACGCTGTCGGCGAACAAGCACAAGCATTACATCGTCAGCGCCTTGCCGGCGTTCTCGCTGCTGGGAGGACGGGTGCTGGCCCGGCTGGCCTTGGCCGCGGCAGCTTGTCCGATTTTGTGCTCGCGGAGAGGCGCCGCCGTTCTGACGAGCAGTGCAATCGTCGCCGCCACGGCGGCGGCGGTGATTGTGGCAGCGATCTGGCCCGAGCTGAGTTCCGCCGGCGTCGCCGTCGCGGCGTCCTACGGCGTGGGCGGCTGCGCGACCGCATGGATGCTCGTCGCGGGGCGACTGCGGATGGCCGCGGCCTGTGCGGTCGCGGGGTGCCTGGGATGCTTTGTCACGGCGATGGGCTGGATCGTCCCCGCACAGGATCATCGGCGGCAGACCGTCGTCTTTGCGGAACAAATCCGCGCAAGCGTGCCCGAGTCCGCGCGGATCGCCGTCTACCGCATGGACGAGGATCCGCTCGTGTATTACCTGGGGCGAACGGCGGCCCGCGACGAATCACTCGAGTCGCTCGGGCAGCGGCTGCGCACGCGCGGACGGCTCCTGGTCATCACCTACGAGCCTTACGTTGCGGAACTCGGCAACATCGGCGCGAAGTGCGTGTTGCGCACGCTGGCGGCGAGGTCCGGGGGCGACTATCCGAAGGATGGTCCGCTGCACCTGGTGGAGGTGACGCTGCCAGAGGGCGCCTCCGCAGACCGGCTGATGTCAGCCGACTATGCAGCGCCGCCGAAGGCCGATGATCGCGTCGTTCCGACATCGGCGACGGCGGTCGAGAAGGTCGGCCGACGATAGCTCAGCGCGGCCTCGCGACGCTCGGCCGCAACCAAATGAACAGAAGGCAACGGAGATAACGAAGGCTCGGCATCCAAGCTGTTCAACGAATTCCTGCTCCGTCTCCTTCGTTTGCTCCTGTTCAAATTCGACTTCGACGCCGGCTCACAGATTCGCCGCGTCTGCACGGCCTTGGAAGGCTGTTTTACGGGGGGCTACGACTGGAAGAACTCTTCCGCTTCTTTAAGGAAGTCGAGGTCGAGCGTGCGGAGCTTGCCGACGGCCGCCGAAAGCGGGACGGCGACGATGTCCGTCCCGCGGAGCGCGACCATCTTGCCGAAGTCGCGGTCGATGACGAGCCGCCCGGCGTGGATGCCCAGCCGCGTGCCCAGCACGCGGTCGTAGGCGCTGGGCGTGCCTCCGCGCTGCAGATGTCCCAGCGTGACCCAGCGAGTTTCGATGCCCGTGCGGCGCTCGATGACGTCCGCGACGAGCTCGCCCACGCCGCCGAGTTTGACGTGGCCGAACTCGTCGAGTTCGGCGTCGCGGGTGACGAATTCTTCGCTGTCCGGCAGCTTGGCCCCCTCGCTGACCACAATGACGCCGTACTTCTTGCCGGCTTCGCGGCGCTTCACCAGCAGGTTGCACATGCGGTTGAAATCGACTTCGACCTCGGGCACGAGGATGAAATCGGCCGCGGTCGCCATGCCCGCGTAGCAGGCGATCCAGCCCGCGTGGCGGCCCATGGTCTCGATGACCATCACGCGGCGGTGCGATTCGGCCGTGGTCCGCAGACGGTCGACCGCCTCCATCACGATGTTGATCGACGTGTCGAAGCCGAACGTCACGTCGGTGGAGCTGAGGTCGTTATCGATCGTCTTGGGGCAGCCGACGACCGGCAGGTGCCGCTCGGTAAACAGCCGGTTGGCGACGCCCAGCGTATCGTCCCCGCCGATCGCCACGAGGGCGTCGAGTCCCAGCCTGTGAAAAGTGGCAATCAGCTTCTCGACCAGCGCCTCGTCCTTGTAGGGATTGGTGCGCGACGAGCCGAGGATGGTGCCGCCGCGATCGACGATATCGTCGGTGTTGGCCGGATGCAGCGGAACGAAGTCGCCCTCGATGGCCCCGCGCCAGCCCTCGACCAGGCCGAGGATCTGCCCGCCGCCGTTGTGCACCACGCGCACGACGCCACGAATCACGGCGTTGAGGCCGGGGCAGTCGCCGCCGCCCGTCAGGATTCCGACTTTCATTACCACGTCCGTTCCACAAACGTCGTATCCACGCGCCCTTCGATGAACGCCGAGTGGCTGAAGATCTTTCGCAAGAGGGGGATCGTCGTCTTAACGCCTTCGATCTCGAACTCGGCCAGCGCCCGCCGCATGCACGCCAGGGATTGCTCGCGGGTCGCCCGGTGCACGATCAGCTTGCCGATCATCGAATCATACCACGGGCCGATCGTGTAGCCCTCGTGCACGTGCGAGTCGAACCGCACGCCGGGGCCGCCCGGCACACGCAGCTTCGTAATGCGGCCGGGGGAGCCGCGGAAGTCGTTGTCCGGGTCTTCGGCGTTGATGCGGACTTCGATGGCGGAACCTTCCGTGGCGACGGCACGTTGCTTGAAATCCAGCGCCTCTCCGGCAGCCACGCGGATCTGCTGTTGGATGAGATCGATGCCCGTGACCTCTTCGGTCACCGGGTGCTCGACCTGGATGCGGGCGTTGACTTCGATGAAGTAGAAGCGGTTCTCGGCGTCCACGAGAAACTCGCACGTGCCCGCGTTGTTGTAGCCGGCCGTCTTCACCAGGCGGACGGCCGCCTTGCAGATGTCCTGCCGCACCGACAGCGGCAAATTCGGGGCGGGACTCTCCTCGACGAGTTTCTGGTGTCGTCGCTGCAGTGAGCAGTCGCGCTCCCACAGGTGCAGCATGTTTCCGTGCCGGTCGCCGAGAATCTGAACTTCGACGTGCCTGGGCCGCTCGATGTACTTCTCCAGGTACACGCCGGGGTTTTTGAAGGCCTTGTCGGCCTCGGCGGCGGCGGCCTTCAGTCCAGCCTTGAGGGAGATGTCGTTGCGCGCCACGCGCATGCCCTTACCGCCCCCGCCCGCGGTAGCTTTGATGAGCACGGGGTAGCCGATGCCGCTCGCGACCTTCAATGCGGCGGCTTCGTTCGTGATGAGACCGTCGCTGCCGGGCACGACCCGCACGCGCGCTTTGGCAGCGATCTCTCGGGCGGCCACCTTGTCGCCCAACTGCGCCATCGCCTCGTGTGGCGGGCCAATGAACTCGATGTTGCAGTCGCGGCAGACCTCGGCGAAGTGGGCGTTTTCGGCGAGAAAGCCGTAGCCGGGGTGAATCGCCTGCACGTTGCCGATCTCGGCTGCGCTGATGATCCGCTTGATATCGAGGTAGCTGTTGGCCGCCGCGGGAGGACCGATGCAGTACTTCTCGTCAGCCAGCTCCAGGTAATGCGCGCCGCGGTCGGCCGCGCTGAAGACGGCGACCGACTCGATCCCCATCTCGCGACAGGCCC
>JAHWKJ010000074.1 GCA_019347905.1 Planctomycetota bacterium | reverse complement strand
TCCACGTCCGCCGGCTCCAAGTCGGACAACTCTCCAATGACCTGCTCGGGGGTAAGGCCGTTCGCGAGCAGCTCGAGCACGTCGCTGACACGGATTCGCATCCCGCGAATGCAAGGACGGCCGCCGCACTGCTCGGGATCTATCGTAATTCGATCTGGCAGGGTCGGCACGAAAGCCTCCTGTCATGCACCTGATTGAGAGCCAGAGACCGCCGAGCCCTCAATCAATTGTAACAACGTGCGGCGTCGAACGCCCCATCGCAACCGAGCAGCGGCCGTGGCTAAGGCAGGGAAAGCGGCTCCTGTGCTCAATAGCGGTAATACTCGGGCTTGTACGGCCCGGCCGCGTTCACGCCGATGTACTCGGCCTGCTTCGGCGACAGCTTTGTCAGCTTCACGCCCAGCTTGCCCAGGTGCAGCCGGGCGACCTCTTCGTCCAGCTCCTTCGGCAGCACGTGCACCCCGACTTCGAAGTTCTCCGGCTCGGTCCACAGCGCGAGCTGCCCCAGCACCTGGTTGGTGAAGCTGTTGGACATCACGAACGACGGGTGGCCGGTCGCGCAGCCAAGGTTCACCAGCCGTCCCTCGGCCAGCACCAGGATCGCCTTGCCGTTCGGGTAAATGTACTTGTCGACGGGGCCGCCGACGTCGGATTCCTTTTTCAGCCGCACGCGCTCGATGTCGCGCCGGTTCTTGAGGTACGCGACCTCGATCTCGGAATCGAAGTGCCCGATGTTGCAGACGATGACTTCGTTCTTCATCGCGTCGAGGTGCTCGCCGCGGATCACGTCGCAGCAGCCGGTGGCCGTGACGAAGATGTCCCCCAGCGGGGCCACTTCTTCCATCGTTGTCACCTGGTAGCCTTCCATCGCGGCCTGCAGGGCGCAGATGGGGTCGATCTCGGTGATGATGACGCGGGCGCCGAGGCTCCGCATGGCGTGTGCGCAGCCTTTGCCCACGTCGCCGTAGCCGCACACCACCACCACCTTGCCGGCGACCATGATGTCCGTGGCCCGCTTGATGCCGTCGGCCAGCGACTCGCGGCAGCCATACAGGTTGTCGAATTTGCTCTTGGTGACGGAGTCGTTGACGTTGATGGCCGGGCAGCCGAGCCGCCCCTGCTTGTGAAGCTGCACCAGGCGATGGACGCCGGTGGTGGTCTCCTCGGTGATGCCGCGGATGTTCTGCATTAGTTCGGGGAAGCGGTCGTGGACCATGGCGGTGAGGTCGCCGCCGTCGTCGAGGATCATGTTCAGCGGCTGTCCATCGGGCCAGAACAGCGTCTGCTCGATGCACCAGTCGAATTCTTCTTCGCTCATGCCCTTCCAGGCGAAGACGGCGACGCCGGCCTTGGCGACGGCCGCGGCGGCGTGGTCCTGCGTGGAGAAGATATTGCAGCTCGACCAGCGGACCTCCGCCCCGAGCGCCTGCAGCGTCTCGATGAGGACGGCGGTCTGGATCGTCATGTGCAGACAGCCGGCAATCCGCGCGCCGGCCAGCGGCTGCTGCGCCCCGTACTTTCGCCTGAGGGCCATCAGGCCCGGCATCTCGTTTTCGGCCAGTTCGATTTCGTTGCGGCCCCAGGTCGCGAGGCTCAGATCCTTCACCTTGTGGGGCAACGTGTCGACCTTGGTCATCGGCGTTTCCGCTCCGGAGAGTAGATAAGGTTCCATTCAGCAGGATGGCGGCAGATTAGGCGATTCCGGGAGCGACAGCAACCGCGTTCGGGAACGCTCGTTGACCCTCCGCGGCGTTTTGCTCTATAGTCCGCCGCCCCTGCACGAGGGCCGGGAGCGACGGCAACCGTAGCCAGCGTTGGCCAAAAAAGAGGGGACTGTCCCCCTCGAGCAGCTTCCCCTTGGCGAGACACCGCATGAAGGGGACTGTCCCCTTTTTTGGGCAAAGCCACTGTAGTCGATCGATCATGCTGCGCCGCCGGAAAACGCGAATCGCCATTGCCGTCGCCCTGGCGGCGGGCCTCTTGTACGGCGCGTGGGCCCGCTACGCCCACGAGCGTTACAAGCACCTTGCCGTCCACGAGCCCGGCATGGTCTATCGCAGCGCCTGGCTCGATCCCGAGGTCTTCGCCGAGCTGATCGAGGAGCACCAGTTCCGCTGCGTGGTCAACCTCTGCAACCCCGGCGAGATGGGCCAGCGCCGCTGGGAAGAACAGCGGCGGGCGGTGCGTTCAACCGGTGCTCAGTTGATTGAGATGCCGATGCCCATGAGCGTCAACGTCGGCGACCCCGCCGTCGCCCGCCACGTGGAATTTCTGGGCGACCCGGACAATTATCCCTTGCTGGTGCACTGTCAGCATGGCGTGACGCGGACGGCGAAGTTTCTGGCGATCTACGACATCGCCTATCGCGATATGACGGCTGCCGAGTCGTTGGCGCTACAGCCGCTGTTCGGCCGCGACGATCACAACGTCCACGTGCGGGCCTTTGCCCGGCAGTTCGAGCGAAGGTATCGCGAGCTGTTCCGATCGGCCTCGCCCAGCGCGTTGGACGTGCTGCGGTATTGATCCGCGCCGCTTTTCCCAAAAAAGGGGACTGTCCCCCTCATGCTGTCCGCCGCCTTTTGAACGCCACGGGTAGGGGACTGTCCCCTTTTTTTGGGCAAAGCCGATCCGCATCATGCTCACATCCCGCCGCCGCTTTTTCGCCTCGCCCGCCGTTCGCACCCTGCTGGTGCGCGCCGGCCTGGGAAACATCGATGCGGCGTTCGATGAATCGCGCAGCCGGCTGGCTTCGACGTCGGGGCATCGCGGCCGCAAAGTCCTCGAGCGGACGCTGCCGTTCGAGGACGGCCGCGTCGAGCGGGTTTTCGTCAAGCTGTATCGCAATCGGCCGCGACTGTGGCCGCGGATCAAGGATCTGCGGACCGGGCAGGCGTTTCAGAGTCTTCCGCTGCGGGAGTGGCGGGGCCTGGCGCGGCTGGCGCGGCTGGGCCTGTGCGTCTCCGAACGACTGGCCCTCTACCAGGACGGCCTGTGGTGGCGCCGCGCCGCGGTCGTTGTCCGCGCGGTTCCGGGAGAAGGATCGCTCGACGAATGGCTGGCCAGCGGGCGCTGGCAACGGCTCGGCCCTCGGGACCGCGGCGGCATCCTGGACGCGGTCGTCGAGGCCACCTGCCGCATCCATGCCGCCGGCCTTGGCTGGCGCGGCGCTTCCAGCCGCCACTATTACCCGGTGCGCTCGCCCGAGGGGAATTGGCGCGTGTGGCTGATCGACTGCGAGGGCGTTCATGGCCGCGCTCATTCCAGCACGTTTGCCCGCGACTGGAAGAAGCTCCTGCGTTCGATGAAGGAGTCGGGCGCGGACGATCGCACGTTGAACGAACTGACCCGCCGCATCGCCGCACGCCGCGCGTTCGCGAGGCGCGCCGCGTAATCCGTTCCAAGGCATGTGATTTCGTTCCCGACGACCGCCTGAAGGCGGTCACTACAAACGCAGGCGACTCATTTATGAAGCCAACGCGTCCCCGCGTGACTGTCTGCATTCCGCACTGGCAGGTGCTGCGCTACGCACGGTTGTGCCTGCGCTCGCTGCGGCGTCACTCGGCGGGCCTCGATCTGGAAGTCATTGTGGTCGATAACGGCTCGCGCGACGAAAGCCTCGACTACCTGCGCTCGCTGGACTGGATTCGCCTCATCGAGCGGCCCGAAGAGACTCCCGCCAACTGGCCTCTGAACGTCTTCACGGCCTGGGACCGAGGCCTGCACGAGGCCACCGGCGAGTTCTTCGTCACGATGCACTCCGATGTGTTTATCCACCGCGATGGCTGGCTGCGGCCGTTGCTGGCGGCGTTTGAAGGCGGCCCTCGCATCGCCGCAACGGGCGCGTGGAAGCTGGAACTGGAACATCCGCTGTACTCATTGCAGAAGCGGTTCGTCGGCTTCGCCACCGATGCATTCAAGTCGCTGTTCCGAGGGACGAGACCGATTCGGCTGAACGAGCGCCAGTATCCGCGGGACTATTGCGCCGTCTACCGCACGCGTACTCTCATCGATGAACGACTCCAGTTTCGCCCGCTGCCCGGCCACAGCGGCGGCGGCCTGTCGATCGCCCGGCAACTCTGGGACGCCGGTTACGAAACGGCACTCATTCCCGTGCCTGAAATGGCCCGCTACGTCTACCATGTGGCCCACGGTACGGCGGCCGTCGCGCCGGAGAAGCCGCTCAATCATCGCCGGGCGCAGAAGAAGGTCGAGCGTAAGGTGCGCGACCTGTTCGACGCCGACTGGATCCGCAACCTCGAACGTGACGAGTCACTCGACCGTGCGCGTGCCGCGTAACGACCGACGGTTTAGCCGCGGGCCGCGCGGCCCGCGGGGCCGCGGCTAAACGCAATACCGTTCAATTAGCTACAAGCCGCGGTGTCGAAGTGGTTTACGGGTGCCACGGGATGCTCGCCATCCCGTGCGAGTGCTCAAACGTGTGCGAAAGGTCCGTGAAGTATTGCTTGCGTGAGAACCACTCGACACTGGCAGGCGAGCTGCCTGTGCCACCCAACCGCTGGGCCGCGGCTAAACGCGCTGAGGTGTCGCGCCGATCGGCTCCACCAGCACGCATTCGGCCGACGCATGCGCCAGCGGGACCGCAGCCGATGCCAGCCGCGTCGTCACAATCCCCGACTCGGGATTGTTCTCTTCCACGACGCCTTCCGCGCCGATTTCCAGCCCCGACTCGCTGAGGAACCGCAGGAAGTCCGGGCTCTGGTTCGTCACGCGCACGATCCGTACCTGTGCGCCCGAACGGCAGCGCGACAGCGGCACGGCGGCGGCGGTATCGGCCCGCATTTCCCCTTCGGCCGTCGGAATCGGGTCCCCGTGCGGGTCGAACTGCGGCCGGCCCAGGAACTCATCGATGCGGTCGATCAGATACTCGCTGACGGCGTGCTCCATGTGCTCGGCCTCTTCATGCACGCGGTCCCAGGTGAGGTCGAGCGTCTGCACAAGGAACAATTCGATCAGCCGGTGCCGCCGCAACATCCCGACCGCGAGGCGGCGGCCTTCGTCAGTCAATTGGACGCCCTCGTACGGGCGGTAGTCGACCAGCACGGGCCGCGGCAACGTGCGGCGGCCGGCCTTTTCTCCCGCCAGCGTCTTGAGCATGCTGGTGACGGTGCCTGGCGCGACGTTGAGTTCGGCCGCCAGCTCACCCGTCGTCACCCATGAGCCGCCGCGACGCATCGAAATCTGCAGGATCGCCTTCAGATAGTTCTCGACGGTCAGGCTGGGCATCAGAGCCGTCCGCGGCAGAGGCTGGCAAACGCCGGAGCGGAGCCTGCCATTCTAACGGCCGCAGAGGCCACGCCAACCGCCCATCAGGGGTAGGGTGCGTCAAGGCTTTGCGCCGACGCACCGGATTGCCGGGTTGCGGTGCGTCTGCGCGGACTTGACACACCCCACGCCTACGCCTGCTACGCTTTACGATCGCCAGCGCAGGGTGCCGTCCTTTTCGGCGGCGCGAATCATGTCGGTGATCTCCCGCTGGGCGTCTTCCACCTTGCCGGCCGGCTGCGTGCCCTGGAACTCCATTTCTTCCTGCAGCATCACGCGGACGCGCTCGGAGAGATTGGTGAGCACGTGCTCGACCAGCTCCTGCGGGGCATCGCTGAGAGCCGTCGCCAGCGTCTTGACTTCGGCCCCGGCCAAAAGCCGCTGCAGGGCACGGTCGTCGACCCGCAGCAGGTCGTCGAACTCGAACAGGAACTCGTCGAGCTGGGCCGCCTTCTCGCGATCCTTCAGCTCCAGCGCACCCAGCATGTTCACGCGTTCGCGCTGGTCGACCGTCTGCAGCACTTCGGCCAGGAGGCGGTACTGGTCGTCCTTGTTGAGCTCCATCGAATCGGGGCCCAGCGCGATGCAGTGCTCGACCACCGAGCGCACGATCCGCCGGTTCAGCTCCGCGCTGCCGGGAAGGCCCCCGGCCATGTGCACGAAGACTTCCTTTCGCTTCTCGGGCGACATCCGCCCCAGGACTTCGGCGGCTTTCTGCGGCTTGAGGTTGTGCAGCACGATGGCGACGGCGCTGGGGTTCTCACGACGCAGTCCGCTGGTCAGCGATTCGAGATCCAGCGCTTGCAGCGCCTTGATCGGATCGTCGCCCACCTCCAGATCGTCGATTGCCGGGTTGTGCACGTCCGGCTCTTCTCCTTCGGCAAAGGCGAACTGGTAAGCGGCGAGCCGGTCGCTCATGCTGGCGCCCCCGCCCCCGCCCCCGCCGCGGCGCACAGCCGATCCACCGCCGCCTCCCATGCCGCGTCCGCCGTATCCGCCGCCGCCGGCCGCGGCGCCGCTCAGTTCGCCGACGGTCTGCGAGCGCCGCGCGTGCAGGTCACCCTGCAGGAAGGCCAGCGTCAGATCGATATCGCCGCCGCTCAGCTCGTCGAATTCGGAGCGGACTTCCGCCACCAGATCTTCCAGGTCCGGCGCTTCGGCGTAATAGCGCATCAGCTCGCGGAGCTGATCGGCCTCTTTGTGAGTCAGCATGCCCAGAACAGCCTCGGCCGCATCGTGCGAGATGCTCAAAAGCAGGATGGCGGCCTTGTCCTTATCGGGAATGGAGACCATGGCGGCAAAGTCCTGGTGGTGGTCCTGAAAACAGTACCTGAATTGTTTCTCGGGTTACGGTCCGGCACAAGATCGCGAGGTGGTCAAATGCCGAAGGACGAAATCCGAAGGACGAATGACGGACGGGTCGAGAGTCAAGAGTCGAGGGTCGAGTGCCAGAGGCCGCCCGAATGGTGGTTTTCTCGCTGGCTCTCGACTCTTGACCCTCAGCCCTCGACTCAGCTTCAGGCTTCGACATTCGTCATTTCCTACTTGTGGATCCACTTGCGAAGCGTGTTGGCCACCCGCCGCAGCACTTCCCGCTGCTCCGGGCTGAAGCGCTCCAGCGTATCCAGTTCCGGACGACGAGCCCGCGGCGGACGCAGCCACATCCATAAGAGGGCCGCCGCCAGCATCAGCGCGATCAGCCCCGCGACGATGTACACCACCGTCCAAAAATCGATGATGCGCACCTCGACCCGTTCCGTGCGCGTCGGGGGCGGCTCGGGCTTCGGCGGCGGCTCGGGCGCGGTCGCCACACTCACCGTAATCATGTCGCCCCGCGTCTCGTCGAAGCCCACCGCCTGCTTCACCAGGTTCTCGGCGTCCAGACGGCTGATGGGCAGCGCCGCCGCGCCCTTCAAGCCGTGCGGGTTCTCCGGCGGCACCAGCATCACGGCCACCGTCAGCCGGTCGATCTTCGCTTCCTTGTCGCGGGCCTCCGTCAGCGTGTGGCTGACTTCATACGTGCTCTCGACGATCTCTTCCTGCCGCCGGCCGGCATCGCTGTCCGAGAGGGCGGTCGGCACCACCGGCGAGAGATTGCTCGCCGCACCGGGCACGCCCGCCGGTCCGCCGACCGTGGTCGATTCCAGGTTCTTCACAATCTCGTGCTTGAGGACGCGGGCGTCGGGGTCGTACTCGTTGCGGGTGACGTGGGCGTTGGTGAAGCTCATTTCGGCCGACACCCGCACGATCGCCTGGCCCGCGTCGCCCTGCGCGCCTGCACCGCTCGTGCGGGGCATGATCGCCCGCGTCAGCACGTCCTGCGCCTTGTCCGACAGGTGCTTCTCCACCGACTGCTGATGCTGCCATTGCACGAGCGCTTCCAGCTCCTCGGGCGGGGGCTTCAGCCGGTCGGTGAGAGCATGGCCCCAGGCGTCCAGGATCACCACGTTTTCCGGCTCCAAGCCACGCACGCTGCCGGCCACCAGCTTCACAATGCCCTCGACCTGGTCGCGGCTCAAGGTCGCCTCCGGCTTCGTCCACAGCGTGACGCTGGCGGTGACGGGCTTTTCTTCGCGGATAAAAGGCGTCGGCTCCGGCTGCACAATGTGCACGCGGACATTCGACACTGGCTCCAGCCGCATGATCGTGCGGGACAGTTCGTCCTGAACCGCGCGGACGTAATTGACGTTCTGGACGAAGGGCGTCATCCCCAGCGACGACTCGTCGAATAGCGCGAACCCGCGGCCCGGCCCCACCGGCAGCCCTTCGACGGCGAGGTCCATTCGCACCTGCTCGACGCGGTCTTCCGGCACCATAACTGTGGTACCGTCGTCTGCCAGCCGCCAGGGGATGTCCTGCTCATCCAGCCGGGCCGTGACGGCGGCGGCGTCCTCGGTGGCCAGGTTCGAGAACAGCACCCGGTACTCAGGTTCTGCGCTCCAGATCGCAACAGCGGCGACCAATGCCACGATGACGACGAGCCCCGCCGCCAGCGCGATTTGCGCGACGCGGCCCAAGCCGTTCCACATTTCGCGAAGCTGTCGGCCCAGTCTGCGAAGGAATTCCATAGCTCCGCCACCTGCGTGCTAAAAGGGCCGCCGCCAGGAACTTCCGGCGGCCACAGAATCGCCGCCGCACCGAAAAACGCGAAAGGCGGACCGCGACCATCCCGCAGTCCTGCAACATGTATCGGTTCTGCGTATCGTAGCGGTTGAATCGATTCTGCCCTTTCGGCAGAAGATTCATATTGCGAAAGATAGGCAAGGAGCTGAGCAGCGCGGCGGGATGTGATTCGGCTGCCCGCCGCGGGGAGGGCTCACTGCATGTTTCGCAGCTTCGCATGCCGCATGAGCTTCTGGAGGGCATCGTCGGCCAGCGGCTTGACGCAGTGCTCATCGAAGCCTGCCACCTGCGAGCGGAGGCGATCTTCTTCCATGCCGTAGCCCGTCAAAGCCACCAGCAGCACGCCGTCGTGTTCGGGTGCGGCACGCAGCCTCCGCGCGACCTCGTAGCCGTCCATCTCGGGCAGGCCGATATCGAGCAGGATGATTTCCGGACGGAACGAGGAGGCAGCCTTAACGGCTGCCGGCCCGTCGTGCACGACCTGCACTTCCTGATTGCCCAGTTGAGAGAGCAGAAGTCGCAGCATGCGCGCGGCTGTGACGTTGTCGTCCACAATCAGGATCCGTCGCCCCTGAGTCGCCACCGGCGGCTCGGCCTGCGGTGCGGCCGGGTCCGGCTCGGCAGACATTGGCAGCCGCACGACGAATTCGCTTCCCCGGCCTTCTCCCTCGCTGTGGGCGGTGACGGTACCTCCGTGCAGATCGACCAACCCCCGGACGAGCGCCAGACCCAGCCCCAGTCCGCCGCGGCTGCGATCGAGACTGATATCGACCTGGTGGAACGGCTCGAAGAGGCGTGCGAGCGATTCTGCGCTCATCCCAATTCCAGTGTCTCGCACCGCGATCGCGGCTTGCGACCGGTCGGCATCGCCGTGCGCGGAAATGCTGATGCGACCGCCGCGGTTGGTGAACTTGCACGCGTTGTGAACGAGATTGCCCACAACCTGTCTCAGCCGCGTGAGATCGCCGCGCGCCGGCAGCGACTCCGGCACGTGAATCTCAAGCTCGCAGCCGCTGTCTTCGGCAGCAGCGCGGTACTCTTCGGCGACGTTGCGGATCAAGGGTGCGAGATCGAGCTGCTTGAGCCGCAGCCGGACGCGGCCGGAATTGACGCGCGAAACGTCGAGCAGATCGTCGACGAGGTGCGTCATCTGGTCGGCCTGTCTGCCGAGCAGATCGCAGACCTCCCCGACACGGTCGTCCAGATCGCCGATGAGAGGCAGGACGCGGATCCCGTTGACGATGGCCGCCAGCGGATTGCGCAACTCGTGACCGAGCACGGCGAGAAATCGCTCCTTGCGGCGATCGGATTCAGCCAGCGCTTCGACCTTCTGCAAAAGCTCACCTTCAAGCTGCTTGCGCTCGATCAACTGGTCGCGGACCTGATATTGCCGCCTCCGCGACTGAAGTACGGTGCGGATGGTCCTGACCAGCGTGCCCGTGCTGACCGGCCGCTCCAGCAGCAGAGGATGGGCAGAGCCGTTGAGTTCTTCCAGCAGCGTCCAGACGATCCGCCTCTCCTCGCGCTGGCCGGTCATCAACACCAGCGGAAAATCCGACCACTCCGGCTGGTCGGTCAGGACCGAGGCCAGCCGGCCAACCGTATCGTCCGAGAGCGCTTCGTCCGCAATGACGGCGGCCGCCGCGCCGCGTCCAATCTGCCGGCAGAGATCCGCAGCCGTCGCGCAGTCGGTGCTCTCCACACCCGCACGATCGAGCACGTCGCATAAGGTGGACGCGTCGCGCCCCGTGGGCGCCAGCACCAGGACACGGTTCTCGAGATCGGAGAGGCTACAGTGCGTCATAGCCCACTCCAGGGTGTCCAGGCAGAGCTTTCCCGACGAACCTGGGCTGCCCCGACAGGACACCGCTAAAATCGTGGAGCGGCTCGCCCACCGTCACTCCCTCCGGCCCCAGTCGCACTTCGCGGATCGTTCGCTCGTGAGGTCCGCCGCGGCGTTTGTAAACCGACAGGGCGAGGCGGACTTCCCCGGCATGCTCGAAGTTGCGGATCAGGATCACCGTGTCCACGATGTAGCTGACATCGAAAGTGCTCCGCCTCGCGCCGACCAAACCGTGTTCTGCCGCGACGAGCAGCGATGTGACCGCCTGCTGATTGAGAAAGCTCAGCAGTTCGTGCAGATGCACCATCAGGAACCGCTCCTGGGGCATCGAATAGACGTACCCGCTGAGGCTGTCGAGCACGACCAGTCGGATCTTGTGTTCCGCGACGGCCGCGCGCACCACGTGGGCGAACTCGCCCGGCGTCAACTCGGCAGGGTCGATTTGCTGTACGAGAACCGTTCCCTCGGCGACGTGCCGTTCGAGATCCAGCCCCAGCGCCTGTGACCGCTGAAACAGCGTCTGGATCCGCTCATCGAAGACGTAAATCGCCGATCGTTCGCCGCGCTCGGCGGCCGCCACGGCGTGCTGCACGGCGATGGTGGATTTCCCGGTTCCGGAAGGTCCCAGCAGCAACGTGCAGGTGCCGCGGTCGAGACCGCCCCCCAGGAGCGTATCGAGTTCCGGCAGGCCGCTCTTGACGAGCTCCGGCTCGAACCGCGTGCGATGCTCGGCGGCGACCAGGCGGGGAAAGACCTCGAGTCCTCCCCTTCTGATCCTGAGATCGTGATAGCCCGTTGGGAAGGACTGCCCGCGGAGTTTGGCGATCCGCAGCCGCCTCACGTCCGGCCCGTATTCCGGCGACTGCTGCTCCAGCTCGACGACGCCGCTGACGAGGCTTCGCAACAGCATCTGCTCCGCGACCCGATCATCGATCAGGAGCACGGTGCACGAGCGGTCGACCAGACGCTTTTTGAGCGTGATCAACTGCTGGCGATACCAGCGTTCGTCGCGGGCGAGCATGCGAATTTCCGACAGCGAATCGATCACCAGTCGCGATGGATTGACCCGCTCCACAATGGACAGGATCGCCTCGATCGTTCGCGGAAGTTCGACCTCGGCCGGGTGAAACATCGTCTGCACGCCGTCGACCCCGTGCTCCGGCGGGGCATGGTGGTAGATCGTGACGCCCTCGAGCGACCAGCCGTGAGAGGCGGCAACCTCGCGAATCTCCTGCTCGGATTCCGACGTGCCGACGCGCAGCACCTTCTCGCCAGCCTGGGCTCCATGAATGGCGAACTTCAGGCCCAGGGTCGTTTTCCCGCTCCCGCTGACGCCCTGCACCAGAAAGGCGCGGTTGCGGCGAAATCCGCCGCCCAGCAGAGTGTCGAGGCCGGCGATGCCGGTGGCGGCAAAGCCCGGCGATTCGACCCCGCGATCGCCGTCGGCGGTCGTTTCCGAATTCGCTTGCGGAGGCATGGCGGCCATGCGGATAGTGTTAAGGGCGCGTCGGGCCGGAACTGCGAGCCGCGTCAGTCGTCAGTGGAACGTCGGGCGAATGTCTGCCCCAAGGCGCAATGTCGATCTTAGTGGCCGCGCCCGTCCGGCAACAGTGTGCACGGACGTGAATGCGGTTCATCGCCGCCGGCGGTCCTCAAAGCAAGCCCACGTTCCCGCAGACTGCTGTGCCTCACGCGACCCTGGCTGTGGAACATGGGACCGCGGGTGTACGCGGTGTTCGCACTGAGATTGCGGAAGGCCGAGTGACGTTCTCGCAACGGCGATGTAGGCGGCTCAGCCGAGTTCCGGGATCGCTTCGTCCCGGTCGACGAGATATTGTGGCCGGCCGTTGTTGTCGGGGATCGTCGTGCGGGAGACGTCGATGCCGAGGTTGCGGTACAGCCGCGCGAAGACTTCCTGCATGTGGACCGGGCGGTCGGCGGCTTCTTCCGCCAGACGATTCGTCGCGCCGATGACCTGGCCGGTCTGCATGCCGCCGCCGGCCATGAGGGCCGCGTGCACGCGAGGCCAGTGATCGCGGCCGGCCCGCTCGTTGATCTTGGGCGTGCGGCCGAATTCGCCCCACACCAATACCGTCACGTCCCGGTCCAGCCCGCGCTCGTGCAGATCCTCCACCAGCGCGGCGATGCCCTGATCGAGCAGAGGCACTACCTTCCGCGCATTGGCGAAGTTCTGGCCGTGCCAGTCGAAGTGGGCGAAGCTGCACGTGACGCAGCGGGCGCCGGCCTCGACCACGCGCCGCGCCAGCAGAAAGTTCGACATCACCGCCTGGTAGCCTTTGTCCAGCGAATAGCCGAGCACGTTCGGATCGTCCTGTCCGTAGCGCGCCCGCACTTTCGGTTCCTCGCGATCCAGATCCAGCGCCTCGACCAGCTTGGGCGAAGCGAGCACGCCCAGCGCCTGCTCGGTGAAGCTGTCGTACAGGCCGGCAGACGCGCGGGCGTCGGCGTGGCGGCGAAAGCGATCCAGCTCCGCGAGCAGACCGGAGCGGCTGCGAAAGCGCTGTGCCGAAAGGCCGTCGAGCGTCATGTTCTCCATCGCCTGTCCGTCGGGGCGGAATGGCGCATGGCTCATGCCCAGAAAGCCTGGCCCCTTGATGTTCCACGGATCGTGGGCCATCCGGAACGACAAGTCGACGTACGGCGGCACGGCGCGATCGACGGGACCGAAGAGCTTCGACAGCGCCGAACCCATGGCCGGCCAGCCACCCTGCGGTTGAGAGCTGCGGAAATGCCGTCCCGTGCAGCACTCGAAGGAGTCGTGCCGCCCCTCCGCGCCCACCAGCGACCTCACGATGGCGAACTTGTCCATCATCGAAGCGACGCGCGGCATCAGCTCGCTGATCTGGATGCCGGGAACGCTGGTATCGATGGGATCGAACTCGCCGCGGACTTCCGACGGGGCCTTGGGCTTGAGGTCGAGCATGTCCTGGTGCGGCGGCCCCCCGGCCAGGAAAACCATGATTACGGCTTTGTGAGAAGTCGGCTGGCCGCCCGCTTGTTCCGCGGCAAGGATTTGCGGCAGCGACAGCCCGCCCAGGGCGAGACCGCCGATCTGCAGGAACGACCGCCGCGAGACGCGATCGCAGAATTGGCCTGGTCGACCTGAAATCGTCAGCATCATCAGACTCCGCACTGGTGGTCAGCATTCGTGGAACCAGTGTAACTGTCGGTGGGCTGGATCGAAACCTCGGCCGCGCACAGCACACAGGTCGCGTTGAGTCTCACCCGCCCCTTCGGGTGCTCCAACCCGGCTTCGAGACGCATTCACGGCCCCGCTTACTGCGACAGATAGGCTCACACTTGCAGGCGTACGGTTCTGCGCTCCGACGCAGACTCTGCGCAGAAGAAACCAATGGCCGCGAGCAACGCCAGTTTGCAGAAGATCCAGAACCCGCTGTACTGGGCCACGACCTGCCCGACCAGTTGTGCCGCCACGCCCAGGTCGAACAGCCCCAGCAGCCGCAAGAGATACAGGCCCACGTAGAGGATCTCGCCGCCGATGGCTGCGGCCGTAACGAACACCGCGCTTGCAGCCACGGGAGCTTTGCCGAGGGCGATCGACTGCCGCAGCGTCACCCCCGCCGGCCAGCCGAGGGCATACCCGCAGGCTGCCACTCCCATGAACATCAGCAGCATCGTCAAGTAATTGATTTCGACGACCTGGATGCGCCAATGCTCCAGCGCGAGATCGAGCAGCGTCCAGAAGCCCGCCCATCCCGCGGCGACAAACAGACCGGCGCCCGGCAGCCCCAGCGTGGCGGCGAGGCTGGAGCGGTTGTGCTCGGCTTCCAGTTCCTGCTGTTCCTCGACCGCTTCCGTCAGGCAGTCCGGGCACAGGCGGGTCGGGCGGCCCTCCACGCACATCAACTGTGCCCTGTCGAGATTCCCGCAGCGCAGGCAGCCCGGCCCCGCCGCCAGGCCGCTCGCGTCGAGCACATCGGCCGTCTTCTCCAACAGCGAGCGAATCGCCGCGTTGTCCAGTTCGCGCAAATCGTAAAACGACAGCCACGCCGAATCGTTCTCGAGCGATACCCGCACGTTGGCGGCCGACAGGCCCTCGAATGCGCTGGCAACAGATTCGCTCTCGGCTCCGTCCGTATCTGCGCGAACGCGAAACATCACTGCGGGCGGATCGATGCCGAGCACGCTCATCGCGATGGGGATCTCTCGGATCTCTCCCATGGCGGTATCGTCATCGACGACCTCGAACTCCAGCTCGGAGCGCAGGCCTTCGATTCGTTCCGCACTGGTTAACATCGGCTTCACGCGTCCTGCGGAACGGCGGCCGGCGCGAGCCACATGACGCGCTCACCAGCCACAAGCTTCCCCCGCAAGTCTGTGCCGTCGGAGTCTGGCTGGCACCGCTACCGCACCGAAGGCGAGGCGGCGATTGTCATGGCTCTGAGAGCCGCAGCCAGGACAGGGTCCAGTGGAGGATAGGGGACTCGAACCCCTGACCTCTTGAATGCCATTCAAGCGCTCTCCCAACTGAGCTAATCCCCCGGTTCCGCCGCGGTCCTGCGACCGACAAACCCGCGGCGGCGTGCGTCATGGCAAAGCTAGCAGCGGGTTCTGAACGTGTCAACCGGCCCCAAGTTTGATCTCCGGCTGCGGTTGTGTCAGAATCGCGCCGTCGGGGGCGGGGGTGGTATTCATAGCGCGGCCTGCGGCCGCAATCAACGGAAAACGCAAGTCCCACGCCGAAGGAAGTTGAACGACAGGAAGATTGAGGACAGGAAAATGAGCAGCCGCTTTGATTTTCCTGTCCTCAATCTTCCTGTCTCACCCGCCCGATCGTTTGCAGTACAGTGAGGTGTGCGGGTGCGGGTCGTCACGTTCGGCGAAGTCATGCTGCGGCTGGGGCCGGAGGATACCTTGCGGCTGCGGCAGGCGGTGCCCGGGTGGCTGGAGGCCACGTTTGGCGGCGGCGAGCTGAACGTCGCCGTGTCCGTGGCGCTGCAGGGCGGGCGAGCGGCCTTTCTTACGCGGCTGCCGGATAACGTGATGACCGACACGCTGGTGCAGGAATTGCGCCGGCTGGGCGTCGAGGATGATCTGGTCCGGCGGGATCGGGCGGGGCGGTTCGGCATCTACTTTGTCGAAACCGGGGCGAACCAGCGTGGCGGCACGGTGACCTACGACCGCTCCGGCTCGTCGATCGCGCTGGCCGGCCCAGAGGCTTATAACTTTGAGGCGGCCTTTCGCAACGCGCACTGGCTGCACATCACCGGCATTACGCCGGCGATCGCCGCTCCGGCGGCTGCGGCGGCGCGGGCGGCGGTCGAGACGGCGAAGCGGCAGGGGCTGACCGTCTCCTGCGATTTGAACTTTCGCAAGAAGCTGTGGCGCTGGGAACCGGGCGTCGAGCCGGTGGAACTCGCCCGGAAGACGATGCGGGCGCTGATGCCCTTCATCGACGTGGCGATCGCCAACGAGGAAGACTGCGACCTCGCGCTGGGCATTGCCGCGGCGGAAAGCGA
>JAHWKJ010000576.1 GCA_019347905.1 Planctomycetota bacterium | reverse complement strand
TCCAATTCGCCGAGCGCATCAGAATCACCGACTGCGATTTAAGAACCCGTGGGCTTCCGCTGTTGTTAGCGCTGCGCCAGGAGTTCGCTCGACTCAATCGCCGCGGCATCATCTGCGGCGGAGTCGCCGTAGCGATCTTCAAGCCAGTCGAGCAGCGGCTCGATGCGTTCGTCATCCTGGAGACGGAAGTTCCGCCGCCGGTCGACGACGTACTGCGGGCGGCCGCGGACCTGGTCGTAAATCCGGACCGTGTACTCGCCCAGGACCGCCACGCCCAGCGCATTGAGCGCCCCGAAGAACGACGCCGTGATCGTCATTGAGGTCCAGCCTGGCACGGCCAGTCCCGTCACCAGCCGGTGATACAGCGTGAACCCCAGGGAGAGGGCGAATACCACGCCCGCTGCGGCCGCAATTGCGTAAAACAGCGCCAGGGGCGCCCGCGAGAACGAAAACACCGCCGACTTCGCCAGCCGGCACAGGCCCGGCAGCGACACCCGGGGCTTCTCGTCGTACCGCGCCTGCCGCTCGACCGCGATGCCCTTCTGGCGAAAACCCACCCACGAGCGCAGGCCGGGGTAGTAGCGGTCGGCGTCGGCGAGGCCGCGTATCTCACGCACGATGCGGGCGTCGATCAGCCCAAAGTTCCCGGCATCCATCGGAATGGAGATTTCCGAGACGCGGGCCAGCAGCCGGTAGAAGGCGTGGAACAACAGCCGCTTCACCGGCCCCTCTTTGCGGCCGGTGCGGATGGCGTACACGACGTCCCAGCCGGCCTGCCACTCGCGCAGGAAGGCGCCGATCGCCCGCGGGTCGTCCTGCATGTCGGAGTCCATCACGACGACGGCGTCTCCCGCCGTATGCGCCAGTCCCGCCTGCACGGCCGCCTGGTGGCCGAAGTTCCGCGAGAAGTGCACGACCCGCACGCGGCGGTCGCCGTCCGCCAGTGCGTCGAGAATCTCCGCCGTCCCGTCCGTCGAGCCGTCGTTGACGAACACGATCTCGAAGCACGCGCCGCACTCCAAAAGCGCCTGCACCAGCCCGGCGCACAGCCGCGGCAGTACCTGTGCCTCGTTGTAGACCGGCAGCAGGACGGAGACGAGACACTCTTCGAGCGGCCTGGTGCGGGGAAGCGGTGGCGTCATTTGACGAGCACCCCCACCAACGAGAGGCCAAACGGCAAGGGCAGAGCGTTCAGCAGCGAGCGCTCCGCCCGGGCCATGCCTTTCAGTACCGCGTTTGTTGTCCAGGAGACGCGCGGGAACTCCGCCGCCCGGCCCCGCGGGAACAGCCGCTGAAAGCCGCGGACGACGACCGCCGCCGGCAGGGTGAAGGCGTTCCAATGATTCAGCCAGCGGACGGAGAAGCCGGCCTCACGCGCGTGCTCCCGCAGCAGGTTGGCCGTGTACCGCCGGTGATGCCCGAGCCGGCGATCCCAGTCGCCGAACAGCCATGGGCAGGCCGGGACGGTGCAGACGACTCCGCCGCCGGTCTTCAGCGCGCTTCGGGCGTGGCTGAGCACGCGGACGGGGTCCGCCACGTGCTCCAGTACGTCGAGCAGCACGACCGCATTTGCCGACTCCGCTTCGACCGGCCACGGTTCGCCAAGATCGTGGACCTGTGCGTTCTCAAGACCGTGCCGCCGGGCGTACGCGACGGCCTCTTCGAGCACGTCAAAGCCGGCGACTTCGTAGCCGGCGTCGCGGAAGGCAACCAGATTCCGGGATGCGCCGATGCCGCCCTCCACCAGCAGGCCCGGCGGTGGGAAGTGCCTCGTGAGCAGTCCCTCCACCAGCCGCCGCTTGGCGATGTGCCACCAGTAGCCGTCTTCGAGTTCGGCCAGCTCGCTCAAGTGGGCGATGTCCATTGATCGCGAATCAATTCCCACGCCGAAGGAAGTTCAACGACAGGAAGATTGAGGACAGGAAAATGAGCAGACGCTTTGATTTTCCTGTCCTCAATCTTCCTCTCACACCCGTCCGGGACGACCGCATCCTCGCTGCCATGCCTCTGTGTTTCAAACCTCGTTCGTGGTTGCAGGTAATCGAAAGGCTGGAGGTGCAACCGGACAAGAGAATCTATGTCACGGCTCGATGGTGCGACCGGCGGGTGAGGTATGTTTGGAGCGGAAAGCGGGGCGCCGAGATGCGGCCGCCCCGGCGTGGTGCGGTCGTGAGAATTCGGACGGCCGTGCGGTTCGCGCCGACGACGCGGGCTGGACAGAGGGACGACGCGATGCGGTGCGGTTCACCTTCGGCGCCGGCGGTTGCGCCTGCTGCGGCATCCGCCGCCGCGCCCCGGACGGCTCCCGCTCCGTGGGCTGTGGCGGTGGAGCGTCTGGGTGGGATGCGGCCGCTCGCCATGATGGCCCTGTTGCTTGCGGTGGGCGGCCCGCTGTTCATCGCCTTACCGCTGACGGCGGACGCGGCGCTGTATGACGTGCAGGCCCGAATCGCCCTTCAGGGCGGCGTGCTGTACCGCGACGCCTTCGAGCCGAACCTGCCGGGCATCGTCTGGTGCCACATCGCCATTCGCTCGGTGCTGGGCTGGTCGAGCGAGGCACTGCGGCTGGTCGATCTGGCGGTGTTCTGCGTCATCGCTGCACTCCTCGGCCGCCTCGTCGGTCGCCTGGCGGGCGTGCCTGCGGCCGGCGCGTGGGCCGCGGCGATTGCGTTGTGGTTCTATCTTTCGACGTCGGAATGGTGCCATTGTCAGCGGGACACGTGGATGCTGCTGCCGGCGCTGGTGGCTTTTGGCCTGCGCACTTCTCAACTGCGTCGGCTGTGGGAGTCGGTACCCGGGCGGTCATTGTTCGTGTGGGGCATGATCGAAGGCTTGTGCTGGGGAGCGGCGTTCTGGTTGAAGCCGTTTGTCGCGGTGCCGGCGGCGGTGTGTCTCGTGTCGTCGGCCGGTGGAGCGAGGGAGCGCTCCTCTGGCGAGTCGCGGCTAAACGGGTCGCGGCACCTACGGTGGCGGCCGCTTGCCACCGATTGGTTCGGCGTGCTGACCGGCGGGGCGGCCATCGGTGCTGTCGGCGTCCTGTGGCTCGTCTTCAGCGGCGCGTGGCCGTCGTTTGTTAAGACGCTCGTCGAGTGGAACCCCGACTATTTCGCCGCCGGTCGGGACCGCTGGACATGGGGACGCGCTGACCAACTCGCCCGCAGCCTATCGCCGTGGATCTGGCTGCACGTCGCGGCCGTTCCGCTGGCGGTGCGCGTGCTGTGGAGGCGGCATGCTGGAACATCCGCGGAGGCCAGGCTGTTGCCGGCGCTTTACCTCGGCTGGCTGGCGCAGGCGGTGCTTCTGCAGCACCCGTTCGATTACGTCCACGCGCCGGCGATCGTGCTGGCCATCGCGACCGTCGTCGGCGCAGCCGCGCGAGCGTGTTCCGCAACGAAGGGGTCAGACCCCTTTGCGGTTCACCCGTTTCCGCTCGTCCCGATCGCTCGTCCGCAAAGGGGTCTGACCCCGTGCGGCGCAGGTTCCAGCGCCGGGCTCAAGCTCCTGGCCGTCGCGTTCATCGCCGCGGCCATCGCAACGAGTCCGCTGACGACGTGGAGCACGCCCTCTTCGCTGGCGGCTTCATTCACGCAACTCGGCAGCGCGGATCTGCGCGACCGGCTGTGCCGCACGGCGGCCGTCTCGTGGCGAGACCTCGCGGCGGTTGCCGATTTTCTGCGGAGCCAGAAAGTTCGCAACGGTGAGGTCACGTGCTGGAATGGCCACCTCGTGCACCTCTATCGCGCGCTCGGGATTCGGCCTTCAACGCGCTACGTCTACCTCGACGTGCTGACGTCGCTGTTTCCCGGCCGGCGCGGCACGATCGAGGAGGCCATGCGGTCCAGTGGGCACCGGTTCGTCGTCGAATGCCGGCAGCCGAGCAGCCGTCGGTCTGGAACGCTGCTGTCGGAATGGCGGTCGCATCCGATCGTCTTCCGCGCCGGGCCGTACGTCGTCCGCCGCACCAGCCCGAATTGACTGCCGCCGCTCGCGTGGCCCGCAGGATCAGGGCCGGCGCATCAAAACTGCGCGCCCGCCAGGACAGTGAGAAGGTAGTCC
>JAHWKJ010000575.1 GCA_019347905.1 Planctomycetota bacterium | reverse complement strand
ATCACGAACCGCCGCAGCCGCACGTAGTCGAGTTTGTTGCCTGCGTTGGCGTCGCGCAGGTACTGCTCCTGCCGCGGATGCAGGATGTCGGCCCAGTAGATTTCCCGCCAGGCGATGCGATCGGGATCATGCCCCAGGCCGGAGATGCGATGCTCCAGTTCATCCCACATCGGCCGCGAAAATCCCGGCTGCTGCGAGCCGATGCCGTGAATGACGAGAACCGCGAGATCTTTCGACATGGAATCGCCCTCCGTGGCGGTCGTGAAGCATGGTCGAAATCACCGCTTCGATCTGCGGCGCGTTGGCTTCTTCGTGGCGGCGGATGTCGCACTCCCGCGCGGTGCCGGTGCGCCTCGCAGCAAGCCTTCCGTGCTGAGGTCTTCGTCAACGTCGGGCCAGTGAATGCCGTAGCCGCCGCCGGCGATCTCCCAGTGCTGCCGCTCGGCAGCCGTTGCATGGAGCAGGCGCGGATACCACGCGAGCGGGACCGAGATCGTCCGGCCATCCATGAGTGAGACGCTCAGCGTGTCGTCGGTAAGCTCGACGCCCGCGACGCGTTCATCCGCCGCCACCGAAGTGGTCATGCCATGCCTCCAAAAGTAGAACCGGTACGGCCCGGCCCGGCCCGCAAGATCGTCGGCATGGGCGTTCATCACAACCTCAAGCGATCACGTCCTGCACCACGCGGCCGGCGACGTCGGTGAGGCGGAAGTCGCGGCCGCTGTAGCGGTAGGTGAGCCGCTCGTGGTCGAGGCCCAGGAGGTGCAGGATCGTCGCGTGAAGATCGTTCACGCTCACGCGGTCGACCACGGCCTTATGGCCGATCTCGTCGCTTTCGCCGTAGGAAGTGCCGCCCTTCGCCCCGCCGCCGGCCAGCCAGACGGTGAAGGCGTGCGGGTTATGGTCGCGGCCCGTGCCGCCCTTCTGCACGATCGGCAGCCGGCCGAACTCGCCGCCCCAGACGACCAGCGTCGACTCCAGGAGACCGCTCCGCTGCAGGTCTTCCAGCAGGGCGGCGATGGGCTGGTCGGTCTCGGCGGCGAAACCGCCGTGGTTCTTCACGATGTCCTGATGGCCGTCCCAGCTCCGCTCATTCTCCATGCCGCCGGAGTAGATCTGCACGAACCGCACGCCGCGCTCGACCATGCGGCGGGCGATCAGGCACTGCTTCGCGAAGTGGGCGCATTTTTCGTCGTCGGTGCCGTAGAGCTTGTGAATCGACTCCGGCTCTTTGCTGAGGTCCAGCGCCTCGGGCGCGGCGGACTGCATACGGTAGGCGAGCTCGAAGCTTTCGATGCGCGCGGCCAGCTCGCGCTCGGCGGGGTTCTCGGCCAGATGCCGGCCGTTGAGCCGGGCCAGGAGATCGAGCTGCGCCCGCTGTGCGGCGGGCGTGAGGTCATCGGGCGTCTTCAGGTTGTCGATGGGTTCGCCGGTGGGCTTCAGCCACGTGCCCTGAAACACGCTGGGCAGAAAGCCAGCCCCCCAGTTCTGCGAGTAGCCCTTGGGCAGTCCGCGGCCGAGCGGATCGGACATGACTACAAACGCCGGCAGGTCGCGGCTGGCGGTGCCGAGGCCGTACGTGACCCACGAGCCGACGCAGGGAAAGCCCATCCGCGTCATGCCCGTGTTGATCATGAACAGGGCGGGGCTGTGGTTATTCGATTCGGTCCAGCACGAGCGGACGAAGGCCATCTTGTCGACGTGCCGGGCCATGTGGGGAAAGATGTCGGCGACCCAGGCGCCGCTCTCGCCGTGCTGCGCGAACTTAAAGGGCGACTTCATCACCGGGCCGACCTGCTCGGTGAAGAAGCCGGTGTTCTTGTCGAAGCCTTCCAGCTCCTGCCCGTCGCGCTTCGCGAGCTCGGGCTTGTGGTCCCAGGTATCGACCTGGCTGGGCCCGCCGTTCATGAACAGCCAGATGACGGCTTTGGCCTTCGCGGGAAAATGCGGCTCGCGGGCCTCGAGCGGATTGAGTGCCGTCGGCGCGGCCAGCGCTCGCGAGTGCCCGCCGGCGCCGCGGCCCAGCAGGCCTTCCTGCTGGAGCAAGCCGGCCAGCGCAAGCGTGCCGAAGCCGCAGCCGGCGCGGCGGAAGACTTCCCGGCGGGTGATGAGCCGGTCGAAAACGGATGTCGTCGAGCGAAACTTCATGGTCCAGGATTCCACGTGACTAGCTGAAAATGACAGGTGCTTCGGACTGTGGATTGGTCAACCAAAATGAGTGGCCGTTGCCGCCATACTGCATCATTCGCAACAGCGTCAGTCCGGCAATGCCCGCGAATTCGCTACTACTTCGCCGCGCGGTCTCGACGGCATTGCTGCCACCGAAGGACGGAAGTGTGGCCTCAAATACGAGTTCCGGAATCGCAACGTGCAGCACGCCGCCGTCGAGCGTTCCCAAGTTGCTGTTGGCCCTCGGGCCATCTTTCAGTTTGTAGCTTCGCAAGATGAGGGGATCGACGATCAGAGCGCAGGGACTTCCCGTGTCTGCAATCAAGTCGATATCGAGCGGCGGTCGGGCCGGATGCAGGATTCGAACGCGGATCCAAGGTCTTTCAGGCCGTCCCTTGTACGGGTTGCGCTGCCAGGCGCCGCCGGCAATCATTGGCTGCGATCCGCGAGGAGAATATCGATGTACTCCGGATACTCGACACCCGCCTGTGCGACGAAGACGTCGCTTGAATCCCTTTCCACCGCCTGGAGAGCGGCGGTCAATCGATCGAAGTCCGGAGCGTCCGCGATGATTTCGCCGTCGTCGATCGCAATCCAGTGGCCGTAGGGATAGCTGCGGTCGATTTCGCTCTTCAGCCGACGGAAGGCGGTCTGGTTCCGCTCACCGTTCGATTCCATCCCGGTACTCATTTTCTCAACCTCGGTTTAGGGAATGAACTCATTTGACGAATCCCCTCTCAAGGAGTTCGACTTACAGTGGCTGACTTTCCTTTCAAACGACGCATAATCTCCTGCAGCGAGTTCATTCCACATACACGAACTCATTCAGGCTCAGGAGCACCTGCGCCAGGTCGACCAGGGCCAGGTCGCGGGCGGCGGGTTCCGGGCGGCCGGCGGCAAGGTAGATCCCGGTCTGCTGTTCGAGAAAAGCCACGACGCCGGCGAGTTCGGCCTCGGTCGGGCAGCGGGCCAGGGCGATCAGATAGCCGCGGGTGACGGCTTCCTCCAGCGACCCCTTGCCCGATGACTTCGCCAGCCGCGCTCCGAACTCCCGGGCGCGCTCTCGTACCTGCTCATTGTTCATGAAGTACAGCGCCTGCGGGGCGATGGTCGTCGCCGGACGGTCACCCACGCTCACCAGCGGCTCGGGCGCGTCGAACAGCACCATCGTGGGCAAGAGCTTGCTGCGCTTGACCATGAAGTAGATGCTGCGGCGGCGGTGCGTCTCATCCAGCGTGCCGGAGCCGTACATCCGCCGCTCCAGCGTGCCGGCTGCCGCCAGCATCGCGTCGCGAATGACCTCCGCCTCCAGCCGCTGCGGCTCGAAGCGAGACCACAGGAAGGGTTGAGGGTTGAGAGTTGAGGGTTGAGAGTCGGAATCAGTGGACGCGCCCGCTGCCGTCGGCTGGTCGCTGACCGCTGAAAGCTGACCGCTGACCTCTGACTGCTGACTTCTGCTTCCCGAGCTTTGTCGGTACACCGCACTCGTCACAATCAGCCGGTGGATCGGCTTCAGCCGCCAGCCGTTCTCGATCAGCCGCGCCGCGAGCCAGTCGAGCAGTTCCGGATGCGAGGGCCGCTCGCCCTGTTTGCCGAAGTCGTTGGGCGTGCCCACCAGTCCCCGGCCCATGTGGTGCTGCCACAGGCGGTTGACGATGACGCGGGCGGCAAGCTGCCCCGGACCGTGCTCGACATCGGTGATCCAGTTCGCCAGTGAACGGCGGCGGTACGAGGTGCGCCAGCTCTCGGGCGGCCGCTCGCTCCAGTGCTCCGCGCCATCGGGGTGCCTCGTCAATACCTGTAAGAAACTCGGCTCCGCGACGCCGTCCTTCTGCTCGCAGTCGCCGCGCTTCAGGTAGTGCGTTTCGTTGAAAAAGTCGGCCCCCTGCGTGTGATGCCGGAT
>JAHWKJ010000073.1 GCA_019347905.1 Planctomycetota bacterium | reverse complement strand
ACCCTCAGACCGCGATTACGACCTCGCCCCCGCGTCAGAGACACGCTCCCCCGCGGGATTCGCTCCCACGGCGCAACTCGACGCGAGCACTCCGCCATCGGTCGCACAGAACTCAGACCACCCCACGAGCCCCGACGCCCATCCTCGACAAGAATTCTCAGGGACCCGCGCGTATGACGGCGCCGGTGCACCAACCTTCCGTTTTCGACTACCGTCCGACCCCCGAGAAAATGTGGAATAGGATGATGGTCATACTCGTCGTCCACTCCGCGCAGGACTGATTCGCCCGAAATCGCGCACTTACCGGCGTACTTCTCATAAATCTCATCCTTCTGCGCTTCGGAGAAGCACCGCTGCGGGTCTAGTTCGACCCCAACACCAATTGCGACATTAGCGAGAAACCATTCATAGTATTCTTGGATGACAGAGCCCGAGGTCTGACGCTTTCCGGCCATATCCTTAGGCGGAACAGCGGCAAGGTTTCTGCCTAGCTGCGAGGCGCATCGTCATCGAGTTTGAACGTTGTTATCCGAGACGCATCAAAGTGAAAGAGGACGGCGGAGAATGCCGCGAGCTTCGGAACCTTGTTTCGTCTCCTACCGTGTGTGCCCTTGGCCGCCAAAAATGCGTTCATAGCCTTCTGTGCCCAGAAAATTGACGCCTCCATCTCCCTTACGTGAGTGTCGCTCGCGTCGAAATCTGTAGTTTCATGGTAGAGGTCGCGTAGCTGACTCGCACTGACGCTGGGGAAGTGAATAGGACTGAACTTCCTCTTCAGAAGGATGGTTAGCAGTTGAGCACATCGCGTCCGGTCAGCAACGAACCGATCCTTTCCAGTCGGGTCCAAGCTCTCGCCACGATTGTCAACGAGTCCGAACAGCTTGAATCTCGGATGGGGCAGGTCGAGCGATCCTGCCGACGCCTTCACGTATTGACACATCGGCCCAGGCCAGGCGTCCAATACCTGTTGGAAACTAAGCGGAGTCCCTGATTGGAGGCGAATGAACAAGTCTCGCACCTCGTCGTCGTGTGAGACGCTGTCTATAATGTACACATCGATTGATGTGTTATCGAATTGCGATTGAAGCTCCGTAGACAGCATGTCGTAGGGTTTCCCGGCCCAAGGTGCGTCGAGAGATCGGACGCCGGCAGGCAATCGCAGTTCATCGATGTCGAGGAGGGGTAGCTTCTTCTTTTTGAACATTCGCAAAGCATTGAGGCGTTGCTGACCGTCAACGATGTACGTGACATTCCCTCCGCTCAGTCCAGGTAGCCCCTTTTGCGGACGTAGATGAAGGAACAGCGGAGGGATGGGATACTGTCGGAATACAGAATATGAACAGTTGCACCTGGCGCTTTGTCCACGCGATACCGCGCTGGTACTCGTCATCGCGCTTGAGGCTGTCATCGTCTGCCCGGAGCAGTTCACTAATCGTAAATGGCTTCTTGTTGAATTGGAGCATTTCACATGACCTTTGATTGTGACTGGTCGTAGAGCGGCAGCGTAGCGTAAGTGGGAGCGCGGTCCTGAAAGCGCGGCTCGGCCTTGCTGTCTACCTACTGCATTGGAACACGGAACGTCAGTGGGATCAAGTCCCCGGGTTTCTGATGGAGTCGACTGCTTCGGCTTGGGAAACAGTGAGAAGATGCGTCACCGGACTGCTCACGTCCGCATCATCCGCAGCAGCACCGACATCCCGAAGATTTCCTCGAACAGCGTGCCCTTCTGCTTGAGGGCCAGTTGTTCGAGCGAGAGGTCGTCCACCCGCGGGATGGCGATCACCAGCCGGCCGTTCTCGCGGTTGATGTGGATCTCCCGCACCCGCTGGCTGCGCGAGCGGTCGAGGGCGTCGGCCACGCGGAGCATCGCCGCCAGCTTCGAGACCGCGATCCGCCGGTCGCGGTCGAGCGCGGTGTAGCCGGCGTGCACGGGCTTCGGCGAGCTGCGGCGGTGATAGCGCGCCACCAGCCCCACCAGCAGCACGTCCTGCTCGCTCAAGCCGAACAGCTCGCTGTTGTTGATGAGATACAGCGAATGCTTGTGATACGCCGTCGAGCTGACGTACAGGCCGATCTCGTGTAAGAGCGCCGCAATGTGCAGGATCATGCGGTACCGCACGTCGAGACGGTGCTCGTCGGCCAGCGCATCGAACAGCGTGCCCGCCAACATGGCCACGTGCCGCGAATGCGCTTCGTCGAAACCGAACTTCTGCCCCAGGTCGACCGCGGAGCGGATGATCTGGTCGCGGAACTCGTCGGTCCAGGCGTCGCGGACGGCCATGTCGTTCAACAGGCCGTCCCGCAGGTTGACGTTCGTGACCAGCACGTGCTCCAGCTTCAATCCACGCGCCAGTTGCACGTAGGCCAGCAATGCCGGCGCCAGCGTCTCCGCATCAGGGTAAGTGATGTGGTAGCGGCGGACGAGCTCGTCTTCAGAACGGGTGAGGATGCGGTCGGTCAGTTGCTCCAGCGCCTTCACCGGCAGTCGGCCCAGGTGGTTCTTGTCCCATTCCGGAATGATCTGCCCCGCGGCAAATCGTACGTCGCCGCCGAGCGCGATCATCTCCAGCCGGCGGGCATCGGGCACATGGGCCACGACCTGCTTCACGGTGCGGTCGATCTGGTGCTGCATCATCTGGCGGGCCTGGATCGCGGGGGCGCGGTACGCCGCCAGCATTTCCCGCAACCGCAGCGAACCCAGACGATACGTCCGCGAGAACGCGACCTGCCCATCCTGCACGAGCAGCAGTTCGGTGCTGCCGCCGCCGATCTCCGTGACGATTGTGCTGGCCTCGGCGAGCTCCGGCTCGGTCTTGAGGTACGGCAGGATGCCCAGGTACGTGATGCGGTTGACTTCCGCTTCGTCGATCGGCTCGATGCGAATGCCCGTGGCGCTGTAGACGCGGTCGAGAAAGGCCAGCCGGTTCTCGGCCTCGCGGACGGCGCTCGTCGCCACCACGCGCATCTGGTCGTGCCGTTCGATGCCGTACTCCTTGAGCAGCCGCCGGTAGCTGCCCAGCACGCGGACGCAGTCTTCGATGGTGCTGCGGTCGATGCGTCGGCGGGTGAAGGTGTCTTTGCCGAGATTGACGGCCTGCGTCAGCGTTTCGAGGCGGTGCACCTCACCCTCGGCGGTGATTTCGGCGATCGCCATGCGGATGGCGGTCGTGCCGATGTCGATCACCGCCACCGGCCGGACGGGCGCCGGGGGGGTAGCGGGGGGCGATTCGCGGGGGAGGGTTTCGGTAGTCATCGGGAGAAAATCCGAAATTCGAAGCTCGAAATCCGAAACAAGCTCGAAATCCGAATTGTGAAACGATCGCCAATGACCATTGTAGAAGTTCGTGCTTCGGATTTGTTTCGGATTTCGGGATTCGGATTTCGAGTTTGAATCGAACCGTGACGTCCGTCAAGACGCGTGCGGTTTTCCGATGATTCCCAGCACGGCATCCTTGAGCACCGCGTTGACCGAGAGGCCGTTTCCGCTGTCGATGCGGCGGCGGCCCTGCCAGTCGAGGTAGTGGCCGCCGGCTTCTTCGAGAATGGGCACGAGCGCGGCGGCGTCCCAGGGACTCATCTGCGGCTCGACGATGAACTCGGCCCGCCCGGTCGCGACGAGAAGGTGCCCATAACAGTCGCCCCAGCCGCGGACGAGTCGCACGGCCCCGCACAACCGCTCGAAGACGTCTTCGCCGCCGATGGTTTTCCAGCCGGTGACGGTCGTCGTGCAGCACAGCGCATCGGACAGTTGTGAAACGTTGGAGACGCGCGCCGCTTGCGGAGCCGCGCCGCCGCATTGCCACCAGGCGCCGCCACCCCGGCGAGCGTAGACGACTTCGTCGAGCGCCGGCATGCGGCACACGCCGCCCACGAGGTCGCCCTCGAACTCGAAGCCGACGAGCGTCCCGAACAGCGGCACGCCGTGCACGAATGATTTGGTGCCGTCAATGGGATCGACGATCCAGCGGAAGCCGCTCGAGGAGGCCGTTTCGCCGCGTTCCTCACCGAGGAATCCGTCACCCGGAAACGTCGCGGCGACGCGTGTGCGGAGCAGATCTTCCGCACCGCGGTCGGCGACGGTGACGGGCGTGCGATCGCCCTTCAGCTCGGTCTGGAGCTTGTCCGTCTGAAAGTAGCCCAAGATGAACTCCGCGGCCTCGCGGGAGGCGTCGAGGGCGAAGTCGAGACGGGCCTGGATGTCGGCGTCAGTCATGAGTTGGTTGAGGGTTGAGCGTTGAGGGTTGAGGGTCGTCTGAGGTCAGAGGCCAGAAGTCAGTGCAGCCATTAGTCTCAACCCTCAACCCTCAACCCTCAACCCTCCGAAGCCGTGTTCCCAGCCGGTGCGCGTGAGGGGGCGGCGGTGGCGGGCGGCATCTTCGATTTCCAGCACCGGCTCCGGGACGATGCGGCCGATGTGGGTGAGCGGCGTCTCGAACGGCGGCCGCTCCAGCAGCCGTTGCCCGTCCTCCGGCGAAACCGTGAAGATCAGTTCGAAATCCTCGCCATCGCCGAGCGCATGTTCCAGCGGTGAGCGGCCGTCGCTGGCAGTGCGAGTGGACGGGTGAATCGGAATGCGCTCCTCGACCAGCACGGCACCGACGCCGCTTTCGTCGAGGATGTGGCCAAGGTCGGCCGCCAGTCCGTCGCTGACGTCAATCATCGCGTGGACATTCACCGACTGGTGAAGGGCGATTGCTTCGTGCACGCGGGGTGTGAAGCTGATATGCCGGCCGCTGGGCAGACTGCCACCGAGTTGGCCTGTGACGAAGATCCAGTCGCCGCTCTGCGCCCCCCGGCGGCGCACCGCGCCGCGGCCGGTCGGTTCCGCCAGAATCGCGATATCGATTACCAGCGGCCCGTCCCAGAGGTTCGTATCGCCCCCCGCGATCGCGCACTCGAACTGGCGAGCGATGCTCAGTACGCCCTCGAACAGTTCGCGGGCGAAACCCGCGCCGCGGCAGCGCGGCAGCGCGACCGACACCGTCGCCGCCAACGGCCGCCCGGCCATGGCCGCCACATCGCTCAAATTGACGGCGAGCGCCTTCCGCCCGGCATCCTGCGGTTCTGCCGGTGGAAACGTGAAATGCACGCCCTCCAGCAGCATATCCGCCGCCACGAGTAGCTCGGCCGAATCGAGCCGCAGCGCGGCCATATCATCGCCTATGCCCAGGACGAGCCGCTGTCCCGCGCCGGCCCGGCCGCGAATCCAGTCGATCAATGCGAACTCGTTGGGCGAAGCGGTCATATCGTCGCGTCCGACGACGGAACGGGCTGTGCAAGCACTTTGCCCCAAACGCAGACACTCCGTCTAAAAGATTGTACAATGAACCTCCGCGCCCAGCCTGCATTTCCGTGTGTCGACAATGGTTCCGATCGTGTTCTGGGGATGGCCGCAATGAGCGAAGACGAGGCTCGCGTCGAATTCGCCCGTCGGCTGTTCGAAGCGGGGAAGCTGCCGCTGTGGGACCGCGGCGCAGTGGGCCGGCTTGAGCCGGGTTCAATTCGAGGGACAACCCCTGGCGCGCGACATCGCGATCTACCGCCCGACTCCTGAAGACCTGCGGGCCGAACTCGAGGCGATGGATCGGCTGGGGATCCCCGGATGATCGTCGTCAGCGACACCTCGCCGATTGGGGGACCGGCCCATCGAGGCTTGCCAGTCACCAGATGACCTGAATCAGTCCGCTCGCCGTGATGTCGGTATCTTTCGAGATGAGTGCCGTCGACTCGCCCAGCACGTCGCGGTGTACGAGAGCCGTGGCCACGATGATCGCATCGTGAATGTTCAGCGACGTCGGAAGCCGGCGGACCACGGGCTCATCCAGGGGATGCAGGACCCAGTTCGACACGCCGGCGATCGTGTTCCACACGGTCGAGAGGCTTGTGGCAATTCGCAGTTTTGCATACAGGAACGTCATCTCGGCGAGCGCGATCGTGGGAATCACCAGGCGCGCCGACGTGTCACGCATTGCTTGCTCGGCAGCCTGGCTCAGGCGCGGATTCCCCTCGAGGAACCAGACCAGCGCATGCGTATCGACGACGTAAGTCACAGGTCCAGTTCCAGGCGAAACTCAGCCGCCTCGACGTCTCCTTCGGTGGATTCCACCTGTCCCTTGAGCAGGCCGTAGACGTCGGCTGGCGACAATGAAGTGGAATCCGACGGCGCAACCTGCTGCCGAGCCTGTGCCCGCAGCACTGCTAGCTGCGTTTCCAGCGAGGTAATCTGTGACAGCAGGGCGTAGTCGGTCATCATCAATTAGTCTCTGACGTATGGTGGCCGGGATTGTTGAGGGAGCCGTCGCCAGCGCACAGAATCCTACGCTAAAAGCTCGCGGATGACCGCGCCGCCGGTCTGGCTGAGTTGCTTGAAGCGGCCTTCGTGGAAATAGGTCAGCCGATTGTCGTCGAGGCCTAAGAGGTTCAGCAGCGTGACGTGCAGGTCTTTGATGGGCCGCACGACTTCGACGGCTTCGTGGCCGATGTCGTCGGTCGCGCCCACCACTGCGCCGGCCCTCGCGCCGCCGCCGGCGAGCCAGACGGTCATGCCGCGGGCGTTGTGGTCGCGGCCGGCGGTTTTGCCGCCGCCGCGGAGGCCGTTGTCGGGCGAGCGGCCGAACTCGCCCGCCGAGACGACGAGCGTTTCGTCCAGCAGGCCGCGCTGTTTGAGGTCGGCGACCAAGGCGGCGATGGGGCGATCGACGGCGCGGATGCGGGCGGCGTGCGAGCGCTCCAGGTAGTCGTGCGAATCCCAGCCGGCCGCGTAGATCTGCACGAAGCGCACGCCGGCTTCCACGAGCCGGCGGGCGAGCAGGCAGCGGCGGCCGAAGCTGTCGGTTTCGGGTCGGCCGATGCCGTAGGCCTCCAGCGTGTGCGGCGTTTCCCTCGTGAGGTCGATCACGCCGGGCACGGTCGACTGCATGCGAAAGGCCAGCTCATACGATTCGATGCGGGCGGCCAGGGCGTCGTGATGCGGGTGGCGTTGGCGGTCGGCTTCGTTGACCGCGGCAAGCAGGTCGAGGTTCTTCCGCTGCACGTCGCGGGTCACGCCCGGCGGCGGAGTCATATCGAGCAGCGGCGAACCCGTCGGACGCAGGGCCGTTCCCTGGAAGTACGCAGGCAGAAAGCCGTTCGACCAGTTCGCCGCTCCGCCCTGCGGGTACGCGACTTCCGGCAGCACGACGAACGCCGGCAGGTTCTGGTTCTCGCTGCCGAGGCCGTAGGCCGTCCACGCACCGAAGGCCGGATCGCCGCCGAAGCGGTTGCCGGTATTCATGTGGTAGCAGGCGGTGGGATGGTCGATGGACTCGCCCACGCAGCCACGGTAGACGCACAAGTCATCGGCCACGGCGGCGAGCTGTTCGAAGTGCTCGCACAGATCGAGGCCCGCTTCGCCCACCTTGCGAAAGCGGTAGGGGCTGGCGATGTAGTACCGCTTGCCGGAAGCCATCGCGGAGGCGAAGCGGTCTTCTCGGATGAATTCCTTGAGATGCAGGTCGCGCAGCTTCGGCTTGGGATCGAACGTGTCGATGTGGCTGGGGCCGCCTTCCATGAACAGAAAGATACAGGCCCGCGCCCGCGGCGGCACCTGCGGCGGTTTGGGTGCCAGCGGTCCGGCGGTCGTCGAGGAGCGGTGCTCGTCGGCCAGCAACAGCGCATTGAACGCCACCGTGCCGAGCGTGGCGCCCAGACCATAGAGAAAATCGCGGCGTGACGGCAACAACATCGGCGGCGGCCTCAGCGTGGGCGAGGCGTAAGGCTCGCGGGTCCTCGTAGCGTGGGTTTCAACCCACGCGGCAGCGATTCCGGCGAATGAACCGGCTCGCGTGGATTGAAATCCACGCTACGAGTTCTCGACCCGATTTGACTCAACCGCCATTATACGACGGGCTACGTCTTGACGGGAGGCTTGGCCTGCGGCTCCCGGTCGTCGCGATGCTTGCCCGGCGGGACCGGCGGGTGCTCGTGCTCCGGAATCGGCTGCACCTTGCCGTCGCGATGATGCGGGCAATCGGGCGGACAAGTGGGCAGGCACGGAACGCAGTAGCACGTCCAGCCCAGCACACACGCCGGACTGCACGCGGGGCAGCCGGGGCAATTCAGCCGCTCGCAGCCGCGGCGCCGGTCGGTAAAGCTCGACCCGTAGGTGATCGCCCGCGGAGCCGGTGCACACGGCCAGCAGCCGGCGTGCGGCGCGAAGCCATGCAAACCGTCGTGCCGATGAACGCCTCGGTAGACAGCCGTGTTGCGGCACGGACCGGACGCGGCGCCGCTGAACGCGTACGACTGGTCGAGGCGGCCGAAGGCGTCGGCGACCTGGCTCATTTCGCCGCCGATGCGGTCCTTGAGAGCCGTGGTGCCGGCGACCAGCCCCAACACGAGCACGCTGCCGACGATGACGAGTTCGGCCGTGACGACGAACCCGCGTTCATCACGGTACAGGCGAGAGAGCAGCCGTTTCATGAGAGAGAGCTCCGTAAGAGATGCGGCGGCGAGAGATGCCCGGCCCGCGCGCAGGCGGAACTCAGACCCGCCGCGGGCCGGGCGCTCTCTCTCGTCGCTGATGGATCGGACGGAATCGCTGGTCGTGCGGCCGGCTGAAGCCGGCCACTACGAGCACGGGCGATGTGCCCCGCCGCGTGCCGGTGAATCGGGACGGCAACGCGGCGAGGCACGTGTGGCCGAAAAGGCACGTCGCGTGCCGCGGCTGTTCGTCGCACTGTTGCAGGTGCGCGTACGCCGGATGTAAGCCGGTGGTGCTGCGGTGGTTCTGCGGACGAAGCGGCCGCGGTGGACAGGCGCCGGCACGCATCGGGCGGCCCCGAAACTGCAAGTCCCTGTGAGCGCGTGCGCTCCCAAATGCGAACGCGACGGTTTTACCGCTGCATTCGGAGCGTCCATCGCAGCCGGCACGATCAACCGTTTAGCCGCGACTCGCCAGAGGAGCGCTCTTGCCGGCCGTTCTCGGGACCTTCGTTCGCCAGGTAGTCGTTGTAGCGGAGCGCTCCTCTGGCGACTCGCGGCTAAACGTCTGGCGAGTCGCGGCTAAACCGGGAAAACAGCCTGTCGAAGGGCTGCCGGTCGCGGTATGGTGGCAGCATGAGCCACTGCCTGGTCACCGGGGGAGCCGGATTCATCGGCAGCCACCTCACCGAACGGCTGCTCGCGCTCGGTTACCAGGTGACCGTGCTCGACGATCTCTCCACCGGTCGACGCGAGAATCTGGCGGCCGTCGAGGGCCATCCGCGGCTGAGAATCCGCGTGGGGTCGATCGGCGATCGAACGCTGCTGACCGAAGTGCTGGCGGGCACCGACGCCATCTATCACCTTGCGGCTGCCGTCGGCGTCAAGCTGGTGGCGGACGACCCCGTGCGGACGATCGAGACGAATATCTATCCGACCGAGGTGCTGTTGCAGCTCGCGGCGCAGGGCGGGCAGCGGTTCTTTCTCGCCTCCACCAGCGAGGTCTACGGCAAGAACCCGAAAGAGTGCTGGACCGAAGAAGACGATCTGCATCTGGGACCCACGTCGCGTCCCCGCTGGGCCTACGGCTGCTCGAAGGCCATCGACGAGTTCCTCGCACTGGCCTACGCCCGCAAATTCGGGTTGCCGGTGATCGTGGGGCGGTTCTTCAACGTCGTCGGACCACGGCAGGTTGGGCAGTACGGCATGGTGATCCCGCGGTTCGTCGAGCGGGCGCTGGACGGCCGCCCGGTGGTCGTCTACGACGACGGCGGCCAGATCCGCTGCTTCGCACACGTGCGGGAAGTGGTCGAGTGCGTGCTGGCGCTGATGGAAGAGCCCGCCGCACGCGGCCGCGTGTTCAACATCGGCAGCGACCAACCGGTCAGCATTCGGCGGCTGGCGGAAGAAGTCATCGCGAGGGTTCAGCCCCAGGTGCCGATCGAGTTCCTTCCCTATCGCGAGGCCTACGGAGAGGATTTCGAGGACGTGCGCCGCCGCGTGCCCGACGTGTCGCGACTGGAACGAATAATTGGCAGCAAGCCGTCGATGCCGCTGGGTGAACTGCTGGACGATATCATTCGCTGGAAGCGCAGCGAGCGGGGCGGGTGAGCGTAAGGGGTCAGAGTGAGAGATCGTTGGCGACCGCAGACGACAGACGCCTGATCGCGATGGCAGCCGAGCCGGCTCGCGAGCTGTTCCCGGTACTGCAGCATTCTGCAGCGGCGCTGGCACCGCTGCTGGTCGTGCTGGCGGTGCTGCCGAGCCTGTTCGCGGTCGTCCACCGCGGAACGGATGAGACCGACGCCCAATGGGCCTTGTGGAGCCTCGACGTACTCTCGGCGGCACGCGCGGGCGAGGCCCACCTGCCGGACGTGCTGCATCCGCCGGGGCTGGGTTGGCATCCGCCCCTGGGCGTGTGGTTAACAGCCGGTGTGCAGTCGATCTTCGGGCCTTCGCGTCCGGCGACGACGGTCGCTGTTTCCTGCCTGGCGACGGTCGCGCTGGTGCTGGCGGCGTTCGGCTTCTGGAAGCGCGTGGCCGGTCCGCGATTCGCCGTCTGGGCGACCGCCTTTCTCGCGATGCATCCGGCGATCCCGCTGGGGGCTTCGCATCCGGCGCCGATTTCGCTCGCTCTCTTGCTGGCCGTAGTGACCCTGTGGGCGCTGATCGCACATCTCGACGACGTGCGGACGCTCGTTTCGTCAAAGTTGCTTTGGGCGGGCTTCGCGCTGGGCTTGTGCGTGCTGGCGGGCGGACCGCTGTCGCTCGCGGTGCTGGCGATTGCCGCCGGAACGCTCGCTGGCTGGAGCGCCTTGCGGCTGCCTCTCCGCCGCGGCGGCGCCGCGGTGCGCGAACGACGGGCTGCCGTTCGCACAAGCGCACCGCGCCTGGCGGCAGCGGTCGCCGTGGTGGCGTTGACAGGTTTCGCCATCGGCGGCTGGCAGCCCATGCGTCTGGCGTGGCACATGGAGGGTCCGCTGTGGAACGACTGGATGGCTGGTCCGCCGCCTGCCGCTCTCGAGATCACTGACGCTGAGGTGCCGGACGAACCACAGCGGTTCGCAGCCGGCTTTCGTCGCGGTGTGATGGCTTTGACGGCCGCGTTGTCCGGACTGGTGTTGCTGGGACTATGGCTCGGGTTGAGAGCTGTGTACTCCTCGGCAACTGAGGAGCCGCCGCGCGCGACGGAAGACGGGCGGGCGCCGGTCCTGCTGCTGGTGTGGTCGTCCGTCGCCTCCGCAGCCTGGTTGTGGGCCCTGGCCTCGTCACCTGAGGACGCATTGGCGCTGGCCCTCTGGCGAGGATTTCTGGTGCTTCCGCTGACGGGCCTGGCTGCACTCGCCGCCGAGGCCATCGCAGCCCGCGCCGTTTCGACCGGAATGGCCGTCGCCGCCGCGGGATTCACGCTGCTCGTATTGCTCGCAGGCGAGTTGCAAACGTGGCTGGAGGCGTCTCGCCATCGGCTCCTGGTCGTCGTGCTGGTGCTGGCCGCCGCCGCGCTGGCAGCTCGAGCGGTCGCTGTCTGCCGGCGGCGCGACTCCCGCCGTCGAGCCGTGCTGAAACTGATCATCCTGGGTCACCTGGCGGTGACTGGCTGGCTGGCGCTGGCGGCGATCGATCGACCCGGCGACGATCAGGCGGCGCTGGAGGCCTTCGGCCAGGAGCTCAAGCAGTTTGACGACGTCTCGGGCTGGACGATCGTCAGCGGGCCGGAGCAGCCGCCGCTGGAGATCCAGCTTCTGGTGCGCCGAACCTGGCCGCGTATCGAGGGGGTCATCGTGCCAAGCTGGGACGCGGCGCTGGCGCGGGCGCTCGATGCGCAGCCTTCGTTCGAGCGTCCACTGGCGATCGTCGAATGGAGCCGCCTGGAGCGGCAGCCCGCCTCGCTGCAGATTCCCGGTCTGGAGGTGCGACCCGTCGTACGGCCGCATCACTTCGCCGGGCGGCCGTTGCGCGCGTTTCACGTTTCGGCTCGAGCCTCAGAACTTGCGGCCGATGGAGATGACCGATACTCTGGCCGCGTCCTGAGTTCCCGCCGTTTGCGAAGCCTTCTCATGCCGTCCGAAGTCCTCATCCGTGTCGGGCACAGTCCCGATCCGGACGACGCGTTCATGTTCCACGCGCTGGCGAACGGCCGCATCGACACCGGCCGCTACCGCTTCGTGCACGAGCTGGTCGATATCGAAACGCTCAATCACCGGGCTCAGCGCGGCGAATTGGAACTGACGGCCGTGAGTCTGCACGGCTACGCGTACGTGACCGACACCTACGCGCTATGCGCCTGCGGAGCCAGCATGGGAGACGACTACGGACCGATGGTCGTCGCCTGCGAGCCGATGACGGTGGCCGAGCTGCGCGGCCGGCGGATCGCCGTCCCCGGCACGCTGACGACGGCGTTCCTCACGCTGAAGCTGCTGCTCGGCGACGATTTCACCTATGAGGTGCGCCCGTTCGACGAGATCCTCAACCATGTGGCGGCCGGCGACGTCGACGCAGGACTCATCATTCACGAAGGGCAGCTCACCTATGGCGACCAGGGGCTGCACCTGGTCGTCGATCTCGGACACTGGTGGAAGGAAGAAACCGGCCTGCCGCTGCCTTTGGGCGCCAACGCGATTCGCCGCGACCTCGGGCGGCAAACGATGGAAGATGTGACGGCGCTCTTGAAGGCCAGCATTCAATATGGACTGGACCATCGCGAGGAGGCACTCGCGCATGCGCTTCAGTACGGGCGCGACCTCGACGAGACCAGTGCCGATGTGTTCGTGGGCATGTACGTCAACGACTGGACGCTCGACTTCGGCCCCGAAGGCCGCCGCGCGGTGAGGGAGTTGTTGCGCCGCGGCCACGCCGCCGGCATCATTCCGCGACCTGTGGAGCTGGAGTTTGTGGGATGAGCGATTACCTCCGCAACCTGTTTTCCCTCGATGGTTTGACCGCCGTGGTGGTGGGTGGGACCGGCGTGCTGGGCGGGGCGTTTGCCGAGGCGCTGGGGGCCGCCGGGGCGCATGTGCTGGTCGTGGGCCGAAATGAGGAGCGGGGTGCAGCCTGTGCCGACCGCATTGTCACCGCGGGCGGGAGTGCGGAGTTCGTCTCGGCCGATTCGACCTGCCGCGAGGATCTGGAGGGCATCGCCGCGAGGCTTGAATCCGCGGGACGTTTTCCGGACGTGGTCGTCAACGGCGCCGGGATCAACTCGGCCACGCCTTTCCTCGAGATCGATGACGAGGAATGGGATCGCATCCTCAACGTCAACCTGCGGAGCGTGCGGCTGGGATGTCAGGTCTTTGGCGGGCAGTTGCTGGCGCAAGGGCGGCCGGGGTCGATTATCAACGTCGCTTCGCTCAGCGGTATGGTGGCCCTGTCGCGCGTCTTCACATACTCGGCGACGAAGGCGGCGGTCATCAACCTCACGCAGAACCTGGCCCGCGAGTGGGCGCCCCACGGCATCCGCGTCAACGCCCTCTCGCCCGGCTTTTTCCCGGCCGAGCAGAATCGCAAGGTGCTCACGGCCGACCGCGTGGAATCGATCATGCGGCACACGCCAATGAAGCGCTTCGGCTCTCCGGAAGAACTCGCCGGTGCGGTGCTGCTGATGGCGTCGCCCAAAGCCGGCAGCTTCCTCACGGGCGCGAACGTTGTCGTCGACGGCGGCTTTACCGCGATGACGATCTGAAGTCGCAAGAAGCCCATGGGTTCTGGCCCATGGGCTTTACTGCGATCGCCGTTGCCGGCATATTGCCCACAGTGCGAGCAGCCCCGCGGTGAAGACAGCGGCCAGCGGCTTCCAAAACGGCGGACCGAAGACGACAGTGGCGTTCACGACAACGAACGCCAGATAGATGTGAACGAACCAGGTCCACGTTCGCGGGCGGGGCGTTCGCGGCAGCCACCACCAGAAAACGTCCGCGGACCACACCGCCGCAAAGACGTAGTTAAAGTAGAGTCCGCCCCCCCACGCCCATCCCAGCAGCTCGTCCGTGCGGCGGGCGGTGTGCTCCAGCGCGGCCCGATGGCTCCAGCCGTGGGCGATTCCCAAGGCGCAGACGATGTGCACGAGGAGCATGAGGCAGCCGGCAGTCCACGACCAGCGGGCGCCCGTTTCATGACCCGGCCGCCAGGCCTCGGCACAGTAACGGCCGGCCCAGGCTGCCACGGCGGCGCGCGCGGTCCAGTCGACCAGCAGGTCACCAGTCGCGGGGGACATGAAGTGGTTCGTGCGGCCGCGAGGGGAGGGTGCGACGGGGTGACGGGGTGACGGGGAACCCGACGACAGTTCGATGTTCAATGTTCGATGTTCAATGTTCGTTTTCCACGGTCACCTCGTCACCTCGTCACCTCGTCACCCCCGCCACGTCACTTGGTCAGCGCACTCGTCAGCGTCGTGACTTTCCCCTCGGCGTCAATTTCAAAAATCGCCTTCGCGTGCGGATCGGCGACGAGCAGTTTCTCACCGCGCCGGGCCAGCCCCACCGGTCTGACGAACGGTTCGCCGGAGACCCACTTTTCGGGAGCGGCGCCCCTCGGCACCTTCCAGACGGCTTTCGCATAGTTGTCGGTTACCCACGCCGTCTTCGATTCGGAATCGAGGACCACGTGGTGCGGGAATTCAAAGGGGCGACCTTTCGCGACCGGCTCGATCGTCTTGCCGTCCGGGGAAATCCGCAGGAGCTGATCTTCGCCGCCCTGTGAGACAACCCACAGCCAGCCCTCGGCATCGAAGGCAAGGCCGCGCGCTCCGGTGACGACAGCGAACTCCTGCGGCTCGCCACCCTCGGCGGGCACCTTCCAGATCCGCTGCAGTTCCAAGTCGCCGACGAAGATCGACCCCTCGGTGTCGAAGGCCAGCGAGGCGGGAATGCCGATGCGGCCGCCCGTCAGCGGTTTCGGCTGGCCCTCGTCGTCGAAGCGATAGACTTCGCGCGTGGCCGAATCGCAGGCCAGGAGACGCCCCTCGGGGTCAAGCGCCACATAGCGCACGGCGTTCAGCGGCGTGCGAAACTTCTTCTGCCCCTGAAAGTAGATAGCAGGTTTTCCGTCTTCGATTTTCCAGATGCCCGGCAGATTGAGGTCCGCAACATAGACCGGCCCCTCCGCAGCGGCCGCGACTGAGAGCGGGTACTGCATCTCCTCACCCTGCGCGTTGAGCGGCAGACCGGTGCCGCCAAAGGTCGTGATCAGCAGTACGACGATGTTGCCAACAGGCCGTCGATGTTTGAATGGGACGAGCATGAGCTTCTTCGTTATGAGGGGACAACGACGTAGTGCGGATTTCAATCCGCACGGCAAGCTTCGCAGTGCACACACCTGGAGGCGCCAGCGCCCGCTGGGTCTCGCGAAGTGCCCGGCGGCTTACGCCGCACGGCTCGCCCGCCGGGACTGCCGCCATCGTAACCGATGGGCGCCGCCCCGCTCCAGCGCTCATGCGGCGCGGTGGATCGTGGAGGTTCGCTCCGCCACGCGCACGAAAGCCTGCCACACGCGCTCGACGGACAATTCGTCGAGGCAGGCCATGTGCTTGCGGCCGCGATACGGGCAGCGCTTGCGATAACTTGCGGCGCACGAGAGCCGCGTCGAGACCAGTTCGTGCCGCTCCCCCGGCGGGCCGGAAACGCACTGCGCATCGAAGTACGTTCGCCGTAGCCTTTTTGCCCGGATCGCATTCTGCACAAGAGCCTTATGGATCTCTGCGCCACCGGAGGAAGCAGCTTGGTTATCCATCAGACTGATCGCGCTTGGTGGGATAGCCTGGTGCTGCTTTCGAAGGGTAGTGTTGCGCGGAATCGGGCTGCCATCCTGCTCTCCGTCAGGGCCATT
>JAHWKJ010000574.1 GCA_019347905.1 Planctomycetota bacterium | reverse complement strand
AGCGATGCCGCCACGGGACGTTTCGGCAGCGGCTGGGCGTGGCTCAGCATGGATGGCGACGGAAAGCTCGTCGTCGAGAGCACGGCCAACCAGGACAGCCCGCTGATGCACGGCCACAAGCCTATCCTGGGCCTCGACGTCTGGGAACACGCCTACTACCTGAAGTACCAGAACCGGCGGCCCGACTACATCGCCGCCTGGTGGAACGTCGTCAACTGGGACAACGTCGCCAAGTGGTACGCCGGCAAAACGTGGTACGCGGAAGCGGCCGCTGCGCGCTAACCGCCGTCCGCGCCGGAATCAGTCGCAATCGCACAATCCTTCGCTCTCTCCCGTCGCAGGAGGCACGACCATGCTGGGCACAACATTCTCGAAAGGCCTCGCCTTGGGCGCGGGCCTGATGTACTGGTTCGATCCCGACCGCGGCCGCCGGCGACGAGCGGGAATCCGCGACGCCATCAACCATGCGGTCTGCTCTGTGGAGTGCTTCGTCGACCGGGGGTTGCGCGATCTGTGGAACCGGGTGGAGGGTCTGACCCACGACGCGCAGGCGCTCGTCACCGGCGACGATGCCGACGATCGCACGCTGGAGGAGCGCGTGCGCTCCAAGATTGGACGGTACGTCTCGCACCCGCGGGCGATCGACGTCAGCTCGCACGACGGCCGCATCGTGCTGCATGGATCCGTCCTCGCCGATGAGGTCGACGACCTGGTGAACGCGGTCGCGTCAGTCCGGGGCGTCTCGGCCGTCGAACCGCAGCTCGACGTGTACGAGCAGCCCGGCAACGTCTCCAGTCTGCAGGGCGGAGGCGGCAAGGCACCGGGCGAGCCGATCGACGTGATGCAGGAGAACTGGTCGCCCGCCACGCGGCTTTTGGCCGGGGCCTTCGGGACGGGGCTGATGGTCAACTGCCTGGCCCGCCGCACGCCGGGGGCGGTGCTTCTGGGGACGCTGGGCTTCGGGCTGTTCCTGCGGGGCACGACCAACCTGCCGACGCGGCGGCTGACGGGCATCGGCGCCGGGCGGCAGGCGGTGTCGGTGCGGAAGGCCTTCCACGTCGAGGCGCCTGTCGAGCGGGTCTTCGACTTTCTGGCCGACCGCTGCACGGCGCTGCGCTTCCTGCCGCAGGTAAAGCACGTCGAGGAGTTGGGCGACGGGCGCTGCGGCTGGACCTTCCACGTGCAGGGCGCCGGCGACATTCATATCGAAGAAGAGATCGTCGAGCGGGAGCGGAACCATCGGCTCTCGTGGAGGAGCAGCACGGACAGCACCGTGGCCGGCGAGGGAGAGGTGCGGTTCGAATCGGAAGGCGACGGGCGGACATTCGTCGATCTGTGCCTGTCGTATAACCCGCCGGCCGGAGCCATCGGCCATGCCGCCGCCTCGCTGTTCGGCCAGGACGCGAAGTCGCAGCTCGAACAGTGGATCCTCCGCATCAAGCAGTACCTGGAGACCGGCCACATCCCGCGCGACATCGAGTCGAAGCTGCCGGAAGAAGTCCGGCAACACTTGAGCGCGCAGCCGCAGTCCACGGCGTAGGATCATCCGTCGCCACGTGGAATTTGCCAGGGGCGAACAAATGGCGACAGCCGCGAGCAGCGTTTCCGTGGGCGAAGTCGTCGGGATTGGTCCGCTGGACATTCCGGCCGGCGGCGAAGAGACGACGACGCTCGTGCGGACGGAGCACGTCGAGGTGCTCCGGCTGATCCGGAGTGCCGGCGCCGCGGCGCCGGAATATCAGGCGCCGGGAGAGGTGATCGTGCAGTGTCTGCTGGGCCGTGTGACGGTTGCCATGCCCTCGGCCGAACAGAAGCTGGAGCCGGGACAACTGTTGTGCCTGCCGCCCAGGACGCCGCATGCGCTCCGGCCGGAAGGGAATTGTGCCGTGCTGCTGACGATCCTGCGCCCAGAGGGTCACGGCGGCGCGCAGCCGGTGGAGTCCATCGTGGAAGAGGCGTCGCGGGAGTCATTTCCCGCGAGCGACCCGCCGGCCTGGACCGGGGCCGCCACGACATAGCAATGACGAATGACGAAGCCCGAATGACGAAAGAATGCCGAAGCCCGAATGACGAAATAGCACAACCTGCCACCCCGCGTTCGGCTTCGGCATTCGGACTTCGTCATTCGTCATTCTTTCGTCATTCGGATTTCGTCATTCGGGCTTCCACATCCTTCATATACCGCAGGCTCTCCCGCGCGATCTGCTCCGCCCCGGGCGAGTAGTCGAAGACCTCGACCGACACCCAGCCGTCGTAGCCGACTTCGTGCAGTGCTCGGAAGATCGGCTCGAAATCCGTCTCGCCCATCCCCGGCCCCAGCAGGTTGGAATCGTTCGCGTGGAAGTGCCGGAGGTGCGGGGCGTACTCGCGGATCACGTCCGGGACGGGGTCGCCTTCCGCACCGAGCATCGCTTTCACGTCCTGGTGCAGACGGAAGTTCGGGGCGTCCACCATCTCGATCAGGTCCATCGCCTCGGCGCAGGTGTTGATGAAGTTGGTGTCGGTACGGGCCAGCGGCTCCATGAGGATCTCCACGCCGCGATCGGCCAGCGGCGGAAGCGCCTGACGAAAGATCTCGGCCGCATACGCGAGACCCGTTTCCCGTGAGACACCGGGCGGCAGGCTGCGCTGCTGGGGCGAACCGAAGACCATCAACATGCCGCCCAGATCGGCACAGGCGTCGCCGAGTTCGACGAGGTAGCGGGCGGTCGCCTCCCGTACTTTCGCATCGGGCGACGTCAGGTGCAGGCCCTCGGTCTTCGCCAAGAGCCAGTGCAGGCCGATGATCTCGAGGCCCTGGTCTTCGGCCTGCTTCCGCAGCGTTTGCCGCCGCTCCTGGCTGACTTCACCGATCCTGGGCGCCAGCGTGAACGGCGCGACCTCGATGCCGTCGTAGCCGGTCTCGGCGATGAAGCGGCACTGCCGCTCCCAGTCCCAATCGACGAACAGTTCCTGGCAGATGGCGAAGCGCATAGGTGCTTTTCCCAAAGAGGGGGACTGCCACGAAAAGGGGACTGGCTCCGATCAGGACGATCGGTGCCTGTCCCCTTTTCGTGGCAGTCGCGCATGAGCGACTCACTCGCGGGTGATGAATTCGTCGAGGTTGAGGAGAATACGCGAGGCCGCGACCCACGCGGCCGCTTCCTCCGGCGGCGCGGCCGGCGGTCGCGCTCCCGTGAGCTGCTTTGCGGCCTCGGCATGCGCGGCGTACCACTCCCGCGACTGTGCGAGCAGGTCCCCGAATGCCGTCAACTCCTCTTCCGACGGCGGCCGTGCGACGCACAAGCGGAAGCCAAAGGTGAGCCGGTCGGCGTCGGTCGTCAGCTCGGGCCGCGACAGGATCCGCCGCGCGAGCGCCTGCGAAGCCTCGACGAACACGTCGTTGTTGAGCGTGGTGAGCGCCATCAGCGGGGTATTCGACGTGCCGCGCATCACGGTCGTGGTGTTGGCATCGGGACAGTCGAATGTGGTGAGGTTGGGATGCGGGGCCGTCCGCTTGAAGAACGTGTACATCCCGCGGCGGTAGCGATCCAGCCCAGCGCTGTCTTTCCACTTGAAGTTGCCCGCGTAGCTCAGGGCTGCCACGTCCGCCGGCAGCGGCGGGAAGACGCTAGGCCCGCCGACCTTCGTCGCCAGGAGGTCCGCGGCCGCCAGCGACAGATCGCGGACGATCTCCGCCTCGACGCGGAAACGGTTCTGCCGATGCAACAGATCGTTCCGCGGATCGACCTCCGCCAGCTCCGCACGGTGCCGCGACGACTGCCGGTAGGCGGCCGACGTCACAATGAGCCGCACGAGCGCCTTTCGGCTCCAGGCGGAGGGTCGAGAGTCGAGAGTCGAGGGTCGAGGGCCAGACTCAGCGCTGTCGTCCGTCGATTGCTGACCACTGGCCGCCGTCTGCTGGTCGCTGATAGCTGATAGCTGACCGCTGATAGCTCCTCCATGCTCCGCGGCCAGCCAATCCAACAACTCCGGGTGTGTCGGCCGGTCGCCGCGGACGCCGAAGTCGTTCATCGTCCGCACGAGACCCCGGCCGAACAGGTGTGCCCACACGCGATTGGTCGTCGCCCGCGCGAAATAG
>JAHWKJ010000573.1 GCA_019347905.1 Planctomycetota bacterium | reverse complement strand
CCGTTCGCTCAGCCGTACTTCTCGCGCAGCCGGCGGGCGGCTTCGACCTCGTTCTTCAGCTTGCCGTACACCTCGTCGATGCTGACGACGGCGGCCGAGCCGGGGGCGAAGCCGCAATCCGGGTTGAGCGTGATCCGCTCCGGCGCGAGGTGCTCAAGCGCCCGCTCGACGCGCGAGACAATGTCTTCCACGCTGTCGATCTCACCCGGCTGGCAGCTCACGCAGCCCAGACCGATCTCGAACTCCTCGCGAAGCTGCCGGAAGACGGACATGTCCCCGGCGCCGGGATTGGTGAACTCCATCGTCAGGTGCTGCACCGACAGTCGGTTGAGCTGGCGGATAATCGGTTCGTAACCTCCACGATGGGCCGCGTCGCCCCGCGCCCGCGCGCCGGCCCGCCGGCAGAGATGCACGGCGAACTTCACGCCCTCGATTCCCGATACGACCTCGTTCGTCATGTCCACGGCGAAATCCGACGCCCGCTCCGCATCGTCGTGCTGTGCCCGCACGGTGTCGTCGACGAACAGGCACAGATGCGGGTCGTCGATCTGCACGACGGCCACCCCCTCGTCCCGGAGCAACTCGACCTCGCGCCGCAGGATGGGCACGCAGTCGCGCACAAAGGCATCCCGCGTGGGATACGCGGCCCGCGACCGCTCCGCATCCCACATCCGCTCGCCCAGGAGCGCCGGTGCCGGCAGCGTGGCTTTAATGTCCGCCGCCGTAATCTGTTTGAGGAACCGCACCTCGCGGGCAATGAAACCCGGCTGCTTCGCCGCGAGACGGTCAACGACGATCGTCCAGGGCCGGCCGTCGGCGGGATTCGTGCTCAGCTCAAAACCATGAGCCAGTTCGGCAATCACGCCGATGTACGACCGCCGCCACCATTCGCCGTCGGTCAGCACATCCAGGCCCGCGGCCTCCTGCAGCGCCACCACCGAGCGCACGGCCGACTCCATCAGCCGGCGGTACTCCTCCGTCGAGGCGGCAGCGCGGCCGAAGATCAGGTCCTTGACGTACTCCGGCCGCGGCAACGATCCGACGACCGACGTGGGAAACAGCCTGGCAGCGCTCATCGGCTCCTCGTCGCGGCGTCGCGCAACAGATTCCATGAAAACCTCCATCTGCTGACCAATATAGACGGGCGGCCGGCCATTTTCATCGATCTGGTACAGCACCCGCAGAACCCGTGTGTCGACCCGCTCGGTGTTTTCTCCTGTCAATGATTGCTTGGGAACAACGTAGGGTTCGATGCGGATGAACTTCAGCGGATAACGCACCTCACCGTCGCCGCGGACGAGCCCGATGGCGGTCAGCTCGGCGCGATACCGCGGAATGTCGTGTTCGTCGATGTCGATGCGGACGTATTTCGCCCGCACGTCTCCCAGCACAATCAGCGGCTGCATGGATCTCTCGGAGACCGACTCGCCGGGATGGACGTCGACTTGCAGCACAACGAACTCGCAATCGGCACTGCTGCCCGGGCCCACTGCGGGTGCGGCAATTGTATGCCGTTGAAGCTGGACCCGCGCCTGTTCCAACTCCGCACGGGCCCCCGCAACGTGCGCAGCGCTGACGGCCTTGTCGGCACTCCAGGTCCCGGCACGCAGCCGGCGCTCTTCCGCGATGATTCGCTCAAGCTGCGCCTGGGCGACTTCGAGCTTCGCTCGGCGGATCGTCAGCTCTTCGTCGGTCGCGACCGCCCGTTCAAACAGCAATTGCGCCCGGCGAAATGCGTCGGCCCGTTCGCCGACGGCCGCCTCGGCTTCGCGACGCTGCGCTTCGACGGGTGGCAGATCCTCGGGACGCGGCATCGCCTCCAGGCGGCTCAACTCTGCCTCCGCCGACTTCAGTTTCGCCTCCGCCGCAGCAACGTCGGCGGCGATCTGCCGGGTGTCGAGCCGGAACAACGGCTCGCCGGGGCGGACTGTTTCTCCGACTGTCACATACACCTGCTCCACAATCCCGGAGAGCGGTGTGCCGATGCGGATGTTCTCGCTCCGGGCCTCCACCAGCCCGGCGGCGGCAATCTGTTCAGAAAACGGCGACTCGGCCGGCTGGAGGGGCGGGCTTCCCTGCTCGACCGGCTGCTCTCTCGAAATCACGTGATGCGCGGCGAAGAGAAGCATCGCGCCGCTCAGCATGGGGAGGATCAGCGATTTGGACATGACAGCAACTCCACTGATGCGACGCGGCCATCGCTCATGCTGATGATCCGATTGCCGAAATCCTGGACGCGGTGGTCGTGCGTCACGACGATCACCGATCGCTCCGGACGGACGGCCACCTGCCGAATGAGCTGCATGACATTCTGTCCCGCGCGGGCGTCGAGAGCGGCGGTCGGCTCGTCGCACACCAGGAGCCTTGGGCCTCCGATCAGCGCCCTGGCAATCGCCACCCGCTGCTGCTCGCCGCCGGAGAGTGCCCGTGGAAAGGCCCGTCGGCGCTCGCCGAGCCCGACGGTCTCCAACAGCGCGGCGCCTGCTTTCACCGCGCGGCCTTTGGGGACGCCCCGCACGACCAGCGGCACAGCGACGTTTTCCTCCGCCGTCAGCGCGGGAAGCAGATTGTACTGTTGAAAGACGAAGCCGATGTTCTCCGAACGGAACTTCACGAGCCGCCGCCCGGACAGCGTCCGTCTGTCCCTTCCGAGCACGTGCACGTCTCCGGCCGTGGCATCGAGGAGACCGGCGATGATCGAGATCAGCGTCGTCTTGCCGCACCCGCTCGGCCCGACCAGCAGACTCAACTCGCCGAACGGAATCTCCACGTCGATCCCGCGCAGCGCCTGCACTTTCGAACCGCCGGCGGCGTAATCCTTCGTCACACCGCGGCACACGACCGCCGCGGGCGTCACCTGGCCGCGAGCATGCTTCGATTTCGCGTTCATTGGAAGACATCCGCCGGTTGCAGCACGAGCACCCGCCGCAGACTGACGAGGCCCGCAACCGTCACGATCGAGAGCACGGCCAGCGCCGACAGGCCGACAATCTCGCGGGAAACGAACAGCCCGCGGAGATCGGAGTGCCCGCTGGCCTCCATCAGCTCGAAAAAGCCGGCCGCCATGCCGATGCCGATCCCGAAGCCGGTGACGCCGACGATCGCGCTTTGAAAAAACATCATGCCCACGATCCGCAGATTGTCGACTCCCATCGCCTTGAGCGTGCCGAATTGCTTGAGGTTCTCGATGGTGAAGAGGTAGAACGTCTGCCCGGCGATGGCCGCTCCCACGAGAAGCCCCAGCACCACCGTAATGCCGAAGTTCACCGGAATGCCGGTGTTCATGAGGTAGTAGCGGACGTTGAACCAGAAAAAATCGTTCCACGGCATCGCCTTGAGCGACGTCTGCCGCTCGATGCGCTCGGACAGTTCGGCAGGCGAGACGCCGGGCCTGGCTTTCACCAGCACGAAGGAGAGCGTGTTCCGCTCCCGCGGCACGAACTGCGTGGCCTGGCTGTACCGCGTATAGATCACGGGGAACGTCTGAAACGGCGGCGTCATCTTGCAGGTCCCCACGATCGCCGCCCGCCGGTCGTTCATCTCCAGCGTCCGACCCAGCGCGACCGGCTGTCCCGGAAACAGCCGCTTGTAACCGTCCTCGTCGATGATCACCCCGTCCGGGCGGCGAAAGTCCGCGTGCGTTCCCAGCCGCATCTCCCGCGGCGCTCCCACCAGCGAAGCGTCGTCGACGCCCAGCAGGAACGCCTGGCGGAACCGCCCGTCGTTGGTGCGAACCCGCACCAGCCCCTTGTAAAGCCGCACGGCCCAGGCGACGCCCGGCACGCCGCGCACCTGGTACAGCCTGTTATCCGGCATCGGCCGGATCTCGTCCACGTTCTGCTGCCGCGGGTCCATGACCCACACATCCGCCTCGGTCACGTCCAGAATCTGGCTCGAGGCGTGCCGCATGAGACCGATGAAAATCGACGACTGCTGCGCGATCAGCAGCGTGCCGAAGGCGACCCCGAAGACAATCCCCAGGTGCTTCGTCCGATCGCCGGTCAACATCCGCCAGGCGAGCCAGTTCATTGGGGCGTCTCCACAAGCTCCGCAGCTCTCGGCAGTCGTGTGTGCGGGCTCCC
>JAHWKJ010000572.1 GCA_019347905.1 Planctomycetota bacterium | reverse complement strand
CCTGCAGCGACGGCGGGGCGGGGATGCCGCACAGTTCGGTGAGCGTCGGATACAGGTCGATGAGACCCACCGGGGCGGACACAGCGGAACCCGTCTGCGCGACACCGGGGGCGGCGATCAACAGGGGCACGCGCGCGCTCTCTTCAAACAGGCTCATCTTCTGCCACAGGCCGTGCTCGCCCATGTGATAGCCGTGGTCGCTCGTGAACACGACGATGGTATTTTCCGCCAGGCCCAGCCGGTCGAGCGCGTCCAGCACGCGGCCGACCTGCGCGTCCATGAAGCTGATGCTCGCATAATAGGCCTGCTTACACTCGCGGCGGAGTTCGTCGGTCAGCTTGTCCTGCTCGCGCTTATAGCTCATCAGCGCGGCGGGCGGCAGATCGGCGTGGTCCTCTTCGACGCCTTGGATGAGCGGCATGCTCTTCGTGGGATAGATGTCGAAGTACGGCCGCGGGGCGACGTAGGGCGTGTGAGGCCGGAAGAAGCCCACAGCCAGGAAGAACGGCCGTTCCTTCTGCCGCGCGCAGCGCTCCAGCACCCACTCGGCGTCGGCGGCCTGCATCCCGTCGGTATGATGGGCGTCCCCCTTGGGAGAGGCGTACCAGCTCAGCGTGCCGCCAAACTGCCCCGGCGTGAGAGTGAAAATGTGCGGCTCCTCTTCCAGGCGATCGACGCCGGCAGGGTTGAGCTCCAATTCCCACGAGCCGGGGTCGTCGTGGCCGTTCGTTCCCACCGATTTTGGCACGTTGTAGTGGTACAGCTTGCCGATGCGGGCGGCGAAGTAACCCTGCTGCCGAAACGCCTGCGGCAGGCTGACGTGCGAGGGGATCGTCTGCCGGAAGATCTGCCCGTTCGAATGGATGCCCGTGCTGTTCGGATACAGCCCCGTGAGCAGTGCATTGCGGCTCGGCCCGCACAAGGGGTATTCGCAATAGGCGCGGTCGAAGCGCACGCCTCGGGCCGCCAGGCGGTCGATGTGCGGCGTCTTCGCGCGCTCGTCGCCGTAACAGCCGAGGAAGTTGTTGAGGTCATCGGAGATGAGGAACAGCACGTTGGGCCGCTCGGTCGCGTGGGCTGCGTGCGGCGCGGCGAGCGCCCAACTGCCGAGAACAATGCCAAGGATCGCGGGCAGGGAGAGCAGCGCGGATGAGCGTTTCATGGGAGCCTCGGGTCTATCGTGTGAATGGCCGGCCAACTACTATAACGACTGATGCCGCGCCGCTCGACGCTGGCGGGCCAAAACGGGAGACGTTCATGCTGTTCGGGACACAGGATCCGAAGTACCAGACCGGGCCGCCGCTGCGGGCGGAGGATGTGGGGGCGGATGTGATCGTCAGCCCCGATGCGCGGCGCGAGAGCCGCGTTCCGCCCGGGCAGTCGCGGACGAAAAAGTGGCCCGTTTTGCATGCCGGACGCGTGCCCACGGTGCCGCTCGACCGCTGGCGGCTGGAAGTCGGCGGGCTGGTCGAGAGGCCGCTGCGGCTCACGTGGGACGAATTCCAGCAGCTTCCGCGGGTGAAGGTCTTCGCCGACTTCCATTGCGTCACGCAGTGGTCGCGGCTGGGCAACCTGTGGGAGGGTGTGGCCGTGAAGGAGCTGCTCCGCCGCGCGAGTGTGAAACCCGAAGCGCGGTACGTCGTCGCCACCGGTTATGACGACGGCTGGACGACCAACCTGCCGCTGGCCGACTTCGACAGCGACGATGCCCTGATCGCGGACCTGCACGACGGCGAGCCGCTTTCGGCCGATCATGGCGGCCCGGCACGGCTGATCGTCCCGCAGCTCTACGCGTGGAAGAGCGCGAAATGGCTGCGGCGGATCGACCTCGTTCCCGAAGACCGCCCCGGCTACTGGGAGCAGCTTGGCTACCACAACCACGGCGATCCGTGGACCGAAGAACGGTTCGGGTAGTGCCGATGCGCGATCGCTGCTACGGCCTTCGCAGCGTGCGGAAGCGGATTCGCTCGGGCCGCGCCGCTTCCCGAACAATCGCGGCGAAAGGTTGGCGGCCTTCGCTGCATTGCCCGAAGGTCTTCACGGTGCAGGCGGCGATGGCGGAGAGTTCCGCGCTGTCGGCGAGAGGCGGCAGCGAATCGGGGAACGACAGCCGCAGCCCCGCCAATACGAGCGTCCACATTGTGTCTGGACCACTGCCGGCATCCACGCGCCGCTGGTCGCGGGCGAAGTCCACCGCCCGCCGCGGATCGAACGCGAACTCATCCACGCCATAGCGGCGGACCAGCCCGCCCACCAGCACATCGCACCAGCGTTCGGCCCGCCGCCGAAGGACATCGAGCGGCTGCGCCGCCGCGTGCGGCAGCCGAATGAGCAGTTCGAGACAGCGCCGCCGCGCCTCGAGATGGCTGTGAAAGACGTGTCGTCCGAGCGACGCCAGACCCATGCCGCTGCTCTCATCGGCGGCCGCCGTCATCGCGGCCCAGAGTCGCGTCAGCAGTTCCGCCGTGAGAACTTCACGGATAAGACCTTCAGCATCCCGCGATTTCTCCGCGGCCGCCAGTTCCCGCAGCCATTGCGCATGCAGCCGCCGCGAGTGTTGCCAGAAGTCGCGGGCGGCGGCGGCCAGAGCGTCCGACGAGTTCGCAAGTGCCTCTTCGGCCCCCGCGGCAGCCAGGGCGGCAATCTCGATCAACAGGCGCGGTTTCACGTGATGCTCCGGCTATTCATTGGCACGGCGTGGTCCAAGGCGGCCCCGAGCGACGCCTTCGGTGAAGCAAGGCCGGTGCCGTGCATCGCGCGGAATCCGCCGGACGATCCAGCACATCACTTCCGCGGCAGCCGCGCAGTCCGATTGCGCGGAGGCGAGCGATCTTCCGGCGGCGCTTCCCGGAAGGAGGTTGCCGGGATCGATAGAATCGGAAAGGCCAGCATCGCCACGCTGTCAAGCCGCCCAAACAATCATGGGCCAGGAGCGCATAAACGCCTGACACCGATCTCGAGGAGTCGCGGTTCGGCAACGGCGCTTCCGGCTCGCGTACAGCTCGCGCAACAGCAACGTCTGCGGTCCTCGGTGCCTCGCGCCGACAGGCGGGCCACTCACGTCATGATTGGCAGCAGCGTGTTTGCGCCGTGCTGGTATTCGCGGGTAACGATCGAGCCGATGAGCGTCGTCGCGGTGCAGTCGTGCACGGCGATGCGGGCGAGGCTGCCGGCCAGCCTCGGGTTGCCGTCGAAGACGACGATGCGGTCGCACATCGTGCGCCCCACGAGTTGCACAACCCCACGGCTTGCAAACCGTGGGTTTTCCGGCTCTCGACCCTCGACCCTCGACCCTCGACCCTCCTTCACCGCCTGCTTGCTCGGGCCTTCGACCAGCACCTCGAACTCTTCGCCGATCAACTCGGCGTGGTCTTCCTCGCTGATCGAATTCTGCAGTTCGAGCAACTCGACGTTGCGGCGGCGCTTGACCGCCTCGGGCACGTCGTCCGGCAGGTTGTCGTCCGCGCGCGTGCCAGGACGCGGGCTGTACTTGAAGATGAAGCTGTTCTTGAACCGGCACTCGCGCACGAGCTCCAGGCTCTTCTCGTGCGACGCTTCGCTCTCGCCGCAGAAGCCGACGATGAAGTCGCTCGAAACCGCACAGCCGGGCACGGTCTCGCGAATGCGGCCCATCATCTCGCGGTACTGCTCGATCGTGTAGCCGCGCTTCATGCGCGTCAGTATATCGTTGCAGCCCGACTGGGCCGGCACGTGCAGGTAACGGCAGACCTTGGGCAGGTCGCGGACGGCGTGCAGGAGGTCGTCGCTCATGTCCCGCGGGTAGTTCGTGATGAACTTGATCCGCTCGATCCCCTCGGTGTCGTGGATCAACTCCAGCAGGTCACTCAGCCGGTACAGGCGGCCGTCTTCTGTATGGCGGTAGCTGTTGACCGTCTGGCCCAGCAGCGTCACTTCCTTGACGCCCTGGTCGGTCAGCACGCGGACTTCCCGGACGATCTCGCTGGGGCGGCGGCTCTGCTCGGGACCGCGGGTCATCGGCACGACGCAGTACGTGCAGAACTTGTCGCAGCCGATCATGATCCGCACGAAGGCCTGCCACGGCGACGGCCGCATCTGCGGATCGCGCA
>JAHWKJ010000571.1 GCA_019347905.1 Planctomycetota bacterium | reverse complement strand
CACAACGCTGGAACCGTGGGCTAGCGCCCGGCGGCTGATTCGACAGCCAACTTCTCGACGGTGACAAAGTCGTAGTGCCGGCGTCACCATACTGACGACAGGGCAGTCCTTCAAGATCCCATGGGCCGGCGGCGTGCGACCTGAGGCAAAGTTGCGTATTTTCCCCTACACGGGAACCCGGCGATGTGGCCGGACTTTTGTAATCGGCCGGCGGCTCCGCTAGACTGAGGTCACGAGGCCGCTGCCCGCGCGCCCGTTCCACCCGCCGTTCATCCCAGCCAGGAGTTTCCGGTGAACGATACGAAGACAACAACCGGCATCAGCCGTCGCGATTGTTTGAAGGTCTCCGGCCAGGCGGCCGCCGCAGTGGCGCTCACCGGCGCCGCGTTTCCACGGGCGTTTGCCGGCGAAGACAACACGATTCGGCTGGCACTGGTGGGCTGCGGCGGACGCGGGACCGGCGCCGCGGTCGATGCCCTGTCCACGACCAGCGGCCCCACACAGCTCGTCGCGATGGCCGACGTGTTCGAGGACCGCCTCACCGGCAGCTACAACTCGATCAAAGCGAACAAGGAAAAGCAGCTCGACGTGCCGGAGGACCGCCGCTTCATCGGCTTCGACGCCTACAAAGAGGCCATCGACTGCCTGCGGCCCGGCGACGTTGTCATCCTCACCACGCCGCCGGCCTTCCGCTGGGTGCACTTCGGTTACGCCATCGATAAAGGCGTGAACGTGTTCATGGAGAAGCCGACGACCGTGGACGGCCCCAGCACGCGCAAGATGCTCGATCTGGCCGAGAAGGCCACGGCCAAGAACCTGAAAGTGGGCGTGGGGCTGATGTGCCGGCACTGCGACGCCCGCGGCGAGTTGTTCAAGCGCATCGAGGCGGGCGAGATCGGCGACCTTGTGCTGCTGCGGGCGTATCGCGTGGTCGGCCCCACCGGCTCCGCGTTCGCGCCTCCCAAACCGGAGGGGCAGAATGAGCTGGAGTACCAGATCCGCAATTTCCACGCGTTCCTGTGGGCCAGTGGCGGCGCATTCAGCGATTTTCTGATCCACAACATCGACGAGTGCTGCTGGATGAAGGACGCCTGGCCCGTCGAAGCCAAGGGCATCGGCGGCCGCCATTACCGCGGCGATTTCGTCGATCAGAACTTCGACAATTACGAAGTCGAGTACACCTTCGCCGACGGCGCCAAGCTGTTCCTGGGCGGCCGCTGCATGGTCGGTTGCTGGCAGGAGTTCGCCAGCTACGCCCACGGCACGAAAGGTTCGGCCGTCATTTCGACGTCGTCCCACTCGCCGGCGCGCCCGCGGATCTACAAGGGCCAGAACTTCACGAAGGAAGACCTCGTGTGGGCGTATCCGCAGCCCGAGGCGAACCCGTACCGGCTGGAGTGGGAGCACCTCATCGACGCGATTCGCAACGACCGGCCGTACAACGAAGCCAAGCGCGGCGCGGAAGCCAGCCTGGTCACGTCCATGGGCCGCATGGCCGCCCACACCGGCAAGATCGTCCGCTACGACGACATGCTGGCCTGCGAGCACGAGTTCGCCCCGCAGGTCGCCGAGTTGACGCTGGGAGGCGAGGCCCCGCTGAAGGCCGATGAGGCCGGCAAGTACCCCGTGCCGATGCCCGGCCTGAAGACGAAGACCGAGTTCTAAGCCCGGTCGCGCACAGATTCGGAAGGGACTGCCAGACAAAGGCCTGTCGAACTGCGCGCATTATTCGTGTCAGTCCGCCCTCAGTCCGCGACGCCTTCCGAGCAATCGCTGGGATCTGCGCGGCTGCCCCTCAAGTCGGCCCCGGGACGGAAATCTGGGCAGATTGAGGTGGATTCTCCGGCGGGGCATCATGTACCATCCGGGTCGCCTTCGGGAACTTACCCAGGGCGGGCCTCGGCTTTTTCCGGAGAGAGGATCCCCTCATTCGGGTCCCGCTGCACCGTCGAATCAGGAGGTTTGGCCCATGACCCTGTCGCGCTGGCTCGTGCTTCTCACGCAGCGATTGCCTCGTCCCCACCGCACCAGCCTCGGTCGCGTCCGCCGCCGCGTCCGCACCGACCTCGCACCGGCTCTCGAACGGTTGGAAGACCGCCGGCTGTTGTCGGGCGTCACCATCGCACTGAGCACCGCGGACACAGCCACGAACGCGACCACAATCGACGAAGGGGAATTCTTGACCCTGACGGCGTCGTGGGACTCTGGACCTGGCGGTCAATACATTGTGGACGTGCTCTGGGGCGACGGCGGATCGGAGGCTGGGGGTCCCCTATCCGCGACGCAGACGTCATTCACGCGGCCCTACCGCGTCGCCGGCAGTCACACGATCGCCGTGACGGTGAGCGACGTCGCCGTTGACGACAACGGCAACATCCTGACGGAGACAGCCCGACCGTCGGTGACCGCTACGGTGCTCGTGAACAACGTCGCTCCGATAAAGGCGGAGATTCTTACGGGCGACGGCGCGAACCCGGACGAGATTGCGACGTCCGAGGGCCAGCTCGTCGAACTTCTGGGATCGGTCGACGTCCACACGTTTTTCGGCCACCCGATCGATGTGAAGCACTTCTTCCTCTGGCAAGTCGTGCCGGAGAGCGGGCCACCAACGGAAGTGACCGGAGAGATTACCGATCTGGACCAACTGCCCGTTCCCTTCAGTTTCGTTCCCAGTGACGATGGCACCTATACCGTCACCTTCACCGTCACCGACGATGACGGTGCGTCGGTCAGCGACGCCGTGGGCGTCACGGTCGCCAACCTCGCGCCCACCGCTGTGACGGCTGCGGAAGCCATCGACGGCTACGTCATCGCCGTCGGCGAAGAACAGCCCTTCGAGGGAACCTTCCTCGACGTACCCGCGGACACGCACACGGCGGCGTGGACGTTCACCCGGGCCGGCTCAACGGCCATCGAGACGATGGCCGCGACGGTGACGCAGAGCGGCACCGGTGGTGGGAGCGTTTCCGATCTCCGGTCGTTCACAAGCGCCGGCGTCTATACGGCTACGTTGACCGTGACAGATGATGAGTTCGGCTCCACAACGTCGGCCGAGCGGCAGTTCGTTGTGTACGACCCCTCCGCCGGATTCGTCAGCGGTTCCGGACGCATCCTTTCACCCAGCGGCGCCTGGTCTGCTGACACGTCGGTCAGCGGAAGCGCGAAGTTCACGTTCAACTCGAAGTACGATGGCAATGCGACCCTCAAAGGCCATGTCGACTTCCGCTTCGACGAGCCGGGTTTCCGTCTGCGGAGCAGCGAATTGGACTGGCTGGTCGTTACCGGCGCGCAGGCGCAGCTTCGCGGACGGGGCACCGCAGATGGACAGGTTCTGGAGTTCCTGTTGACCGTCGTCGATGGGCAGGTCTCCGGCGGCGGCGGCACCGACACCCTGCGGATGAAGATCTGGATCCCCGACAGTCCGACATCGGAGACAGGCGCCATCGTCTATCACAGCGAGCCGGGTGCCGACGATGCCGCGGCCCCGACCACCCCACTCACGCAGGGGCACGTCCGGCTGCATCAATCGGGCGATTCGAGCCTGACTGCGGGCGGGACGGACAGTCACGGGCAGCACTCGAGTTTTGCGGTGCTTTCGCTGCGGGGTCTCGACGAATCGCGGTCTTTCGCGCGACGCTCGCTCGCGGGCGCGGCGCGACCGGACTCGTTGCTGAGTGAGAGCAGCGTCTTGCGTGTGTCGACGCCGCTGGCGGACGATTCGCTCGCGGATGACGAAGAGCGGAGCATCCGCCTTGCCGGTCATCGCCGCCGGCAACGAAGCGCCGAAGCATCGGAACGCGACGCCGCGATGTTGGACGCAGCGTTTCGGCAGGCGTTCATCGCGTGGGATGAAGCCGGCGGTGAAAGAGCGAACGGAGCGGGCCTGTAAGCCGGGTTCTGTCGAGGGCGACCATTTCTCTCGGGCGGCGGTTGCCCGCCGCCTCACAGAGCCGGAAGCGACGCCTTCCGGCCCTTGTTGCGACCGACCCGGAAGTCAGGCGGACCGGGACCAGTCCGCGACGCAGTCGCACTCGAGGCGCCGGCGTCGTCGCGCCGGGTGCGGAAGGCCGTGGACAAAGCCGGTCCGCCG
>JAHWKJ010000072.1 GCA_019347905.1 Planctomycetota bacterium | reverse complement strand
GCGACGAGGTCCGCGTGCAACAGGGCCGCCACGCTCACGCCGAGCACCGCGACCTCATAGTCGAAACCTTCACAGTGGCTGAGCGGCTCCAGCACGCGCCTGAGAGCCGGCTCCGCCAGCCGCCCGGTAATGAACAGTATCCGCTCGCGCGACATGTCCCCATGATAGCGGTCGGCGGGGGTCCTGCGCTGCGGCTCAGCCCCGATCTTTGAGCGAGATTCTGTGTCAGAATCCGGCCGGTGCCGTGTTTTCTCTAGGGGTAAACCGGTTGCGGACCAGATGTTCCCGTGGGACACGCACCGCAACCACTTCGACGCGGTGGGGCGACTGTGCGGCGTGCTGGACGCCGGCTGCTCGACTCTCATCGACGACCTGCGCGGGCGAGCATTGCTGGACACCACGCTGATCGTGTGGATGGGCGAGTTCGGGCGCGCCGCGCATCAACCGCCAGAGCGGCCGCGATCACTATGGAACTCACAAAGCGGTGCTGGGAGCGGGACTGACGGCTGATTGCTGCTCCGGCGTCGTGGGCACCCAGTCGAACTGATAGGCGTCGCCCAACCGCATCCGCGTCAGGCAGATGATCTCCTGCGTGTGCCCCTGGAAGTGCGAGACGCAATGGAAGATCGCCGCCAGGCCCGTCGATTCGAAGCCCTGAATGCGCCGCCGCTCCAGCAGCGTCGGCGTCGCCGCCGCCCGCAGCACGGCCTCCGCCTGCTCGAGCACGTCATCCAACCGTGCCAGCAGTTCCTGCTTCGGGATCGGCCCCCGCTCGGCAAACTCCTGCGGCCGGTTGCGCACGTCGGATGCGCCGCCCACGCCCGAAACGATCCACTGCCGAACATTCCCACACAGGTGCAGGATCAGATTGGCGACGCTGTTCTGCGGCTCCGTGGGCCGCCACCAGACCTGCTGCTCACTCAACTGCCGCACGCAATGCCGGATCTTGTCGGCCGATTTCGCCAACTGCTCGCCGGCTTCGTCAAAGAAGGCACGCCCCATGGCTTCCGCATTCGACGCCTGCGGTGACTTCTTCGTATCTGTCATAGACCTCTCCGGCGGCCGTCGCTGGAATCGGCATCTTGGTGTCCAATCGCCTACCGTAGATTCTGTACCATCGCGACGCCGTCGACCAGCAGAACCGCCTGCATCCGCAGTCTCACGGGGACATCTCTCGCGGCCGCGCCGATTGTGGCTGAGCCGGGTTCTGGCGGACGCCGGTCGGCGGCGCCCCTTCGCCGACTCCTCGCGTGCCGGGGCTGACCGCATTCGTTCCCTGCGGCCCGTCGGCGGCTTCGTCGCCGCAGCCGGACAGCGCCCCGGCGAGCACCGCCAGCGGCGTGACGCCGGTGCGCAGCCATCCGGTTCTGAAGCTGAAGCCTTGCATGGCGCTCCTCACGCACGTTGGGGTTCGGCAGGTTGCGACACTCCCTGGAGGACCTCGGCGGAGAGGTCATTGCCGACGTCCACGGCGAGATCGCCGAGCGACACGACACCGCAGAGCCGGCCGTCCGCCCCCTTCACCAGCACTCGGCGAATCTTCCTGTCCCGCATCAGCCGGGCGGCTTCTTCGACATCCTGGTCTTCGTCGAGCATCTGGACCGCGGTCGTCATCACATCTCGAACGGTGGTCTCGTCGGGGTTGCGGCCGGCTGCGACAGCACGGATCGCGATGTCGCGGTCGGTCAGCACGCCAACGGGGTGCGCGTCGTCCGCCACAGGCAGAAAGCCGACATCCAGCGCCGCCATTCGTTCGGCGGCATGCCGCAGCGTGGCGCTCGGCGCCACCGATTCGACGTCCTTCGTCATCAGTTCTTTCAAGTGCATCGCCGGGACCTCCTGAGTCTGGTTTGCATCCTGTCCGCCCTTTGGCCACGGTGCCTGGGCGGATACCCGCATGTTCCCGCGATCCGAAAGTGCGTTCCACCGGGCGATCGCTCCATATCGCACCGGGACATTCTCCGACACCCGTTGGGTGGTGGACCGGAGCCGCAGAGTCGCGGGATCGCAGGATGCCCTCGCGGCACGTGATTGGCCCTCGATCGGCTCGTGCCACGGGGACGGCACCACTCCGTTTCAGGAGATCATCTGATGGTTGCCTGCGGACCAGCGGGTTATTTGTGGGGAGAGTTACACCGTCCTCCGCACTGGCCTCCGCACTGGCGGTCGATCCGAGCCCCGTCGAGTTGGAATGACGATTGGTCCTGGAGTCACGCTATGTTCGGGAAGCGGATTCGACTCTTCAAGCTGGCGGGTTTCGCCGTCCACATCGACTGGAGCTGGCTGATCATCGCCGTGCTGGTGACGTGGTCGCTGGCCGCCGGCGTGTTTCCGCACAGCGTGCCCGACCTCGCGACCTCGACGTATTGGGCCATGGGCGTGGCCGGCATGCTGGGGCTGTTCGTCTCGATCGTGCTGCACGAGTTGTCGCACTCGCTGGCGGCGCGGCGGGTCGGCATGTCCATGCGGGGCATCACGCTGTTCGTGTTCGGCGGCGTTGCGGAAATGGACGACGAGCCGCCCAGCGCCAAGGCCGAATTCGTGATGGCCATCGCGGGGCCATTGGCCAGCGTGGCGATCGCCGCCGCATTCTTCGGGCTGAGCCGCGGCGGAGCGGCGTGGAACTGGCCGGCGGCGGTCACCGGCGTGCTCGGCTGGCTGGGCTGGATCAACGGCGTGCTGGTGGTGTTCAACCTCATCCCGGCATTTCCGCTGGACGGAGGCCGTGTGCTGCGGGCGGCGCTGTGGCACTGGAAGGGCAGCATCCGCCGGGCCACCCGCATCACGTCGAGCATTGGCGCCGCGTTCGGCGTCGCGCTGATCGTGCTGGGCGTGTTTGCCTTCATCGCGGTCAATCCCATTGCAGGCATGTGGTACGGGCTGTTGGGCCTGTTTTTGCGGGGGGCGGCGCAGATGTCCTATCAGCAGCTTCTCGTGCGGCGGGCGCTGGAGGGGGAGCCGCTGCGGCGCTTCGTAAACCCCGATCCCGTCACCGTGCCGCCGGACCTGGCCTTGCGCGAATTTGTCGAAGACTACGTGTACCGCCACCATTACAAGATGTTTCCGGTGGTCGAGGACGGCGAATTGGTCGGCTGCGTGACCACGCGCGGCCTGTCTGGGTCTGGCATTCCGCGGGACGAGTGGGAGAGCCGCTCGATCCGCGACGTGATGCAGCCCTGCGAAGAGTCCAACACCATCGACGTCGACGCCGACGCCATGGACGCCCTGTCCCGCATGAGCCGCAATCGCACGTCTCGGACGATCGTGACCGAAGATGGCCGGCTGGCCGGGATTGTGGCCCTCAAAGACATGCTGCGGTTCCTCTCGCTCAAGATCGAGCTGGAGGGCGAACAAGACCGCAGCCAACTGGCGCCGCAGGTCCAGGACGCGGCCGAGGACATGGACGAGCCAGATGGCGAACGGCCGCCGCACGAGCGTCGGGAGACCGCCGACGCGGCACGCCGGTGAGGCTTCCAGAGTTCGATCCCCAAGACGGCGCGAGAGCAGCCGCGGATCCGCGGCAGTTACAGATACTGCGGCTCCAGGGCGAGCTGCAGTTGGACCATCTCGCGGTAGCGGCCGCCGTGGTCCAGGAGTTCGGCGTGGGTGCCGCTTTCGACGATGCGGCCGGCTTCGAGCACCACGATGCGGTCGGCGTGCACCACCGTGCTCAGTCGATGGGCGATGATGAAGCAGGTGCGATTCTGCACCAGGTGTTCGAGGGCCGACTGGATCAGGCGTTCGCTTTCGGTGTCGAGGTTACTGGTGGCCTCGTCAAGGATGAGGATCCGCGGGTCGGCGAGCACGGCGCGGGCGATGGCGATCCGCTGCCGCTGCCCGCCCGAGAGCTTGACGCCGCGCTCGCCGATCGGCGTGTCGTAGCCCTGCGGAAGCTCGCGGATGAAATCGTCGGCGTTGGCGATCGCCGCCGCCCGGCGGATGTCAGCGTCGCCGGCTCCGCGGTCGGCGTAGGCGATGTTTTCGGCGACGGTGCCGTCGAACAGGAACACGTCCTGCTCGACCACTCCCAGCAGGCTGCGGTAGTGCTCGACGTCGAGCTCCCGCAGGTCGCGGCCATCGAGGAGCACGCGGCCGGAGGTGGGATCGTAGAAGCGGGCCACGAGGTTGCACAGCGTCGTCTTGCCGGCGCCGCTGGGACCGACGAGCGCAACCGTTTCGCCCGGCTCGACCTCCAGCGAGACTTCGGAGAGCGCCTCCGTCTCCGCGCCGGGATAGCGAAAGCTGACATTCTCGAACGTGACGCGGCCGGCGGCCTGGTCCTTATCCAGGGGGAGCATGCCCGCGGGAAGGGGCATTTCGCGGCCTTCGTCCAACAGGTCGAGCACGCGGTCCAGTCCCGAGAGGCTGTTCTGAAACTGCGTGGCGCTCGAGGCCAGCACGGCCAGCGGCTCCAGCAGCATGAGCAGGTACACGAGGAACATCATCAGGTCGCCCAGCGTCAGGTTCCCCTGGAGCACCTGCCAGCCGCCGTACAGCATGACGGCGGCGCTGGCCAGCGGGATCAGCGTTTCCCAGATCAGCTCGACGATGCGCGACCACCACCAGACGAACAGCTCTTTGCGGCCCATCAGGTGGTTGGCCCGCATGTTCCTGAGCGTCTCGCTGCGCTGGCCGCTGAAGGCCCGCACCACCCGCATGCCGCCGAAGGTCTCGGTGGCGTGGGCGTCAACGGCTTCGCGCTCGGCCCGGATGTCGCGGTACTGCGGGCGGATGCGGTTGATCCACGTGCGGTGCGTGAGGTAGACCAGCGGAATGAGCACGAGCGCTCCCAGGAGCAGCCGCCAGTCGACCCACGCCAGCACGCACAAGCTGCCGGCGAGCTGGATCACCGCCCGCCATGGGTTGTAGAGCATGCCGAAGATCAGGTCGCCGATGCTGGCGGTATCCTGCCGGAGCACGCTGGCGATGCCGCCGCTCTTGAGCTGCTGGACGCGATGCAGCGGCAGCCGCACGGCATGCTCGAAGACGCGTTTGCGAACGGACATCTGCACGCGCTTGACGGCCCGCGTCGCATACCAGCGTCCCCAGAGGTGAATGGCGATCCGCACCAGCGAGATCGCACACACGCCCAGCGCGACAGCCACCAACAGCGGCCACGGCTCGCTGGGAAACAGCTCGCGTCCGGGCATCGTGGCCGGCAGGGGCTTGCCGGTCAGCACGTAATCGATGACGAGCTTGGTGGCCGCGGGTGGCAGCAGTCCCAGCACCGTGGCAATGGTCAGTGTGAAGAGCGAAAAGGCGATCTGCCGGCCCTGGCCTTCCAAGAGGCCGAAGAATCGCCGCACGAGTTGATACGACGACCGCAGCTTCCGCGGGCGATGCAGGGCGGCCGTGCCCGCGTCGACGGGATGGCCATTGTGTTCGGGCGCGCCGCCGAGGCCGCCCGCGCGGAGCTTCTCCTTGTGCTCATCAAAACGTTGGCGGCTGGAGACGATCCTGCGGGGCATTGCGGATAGCGGTGATGGGGAAGCGCGAGGCCTTGGGCGAACGTTCAACGTCCAACGTTCAACTTCCAACGTTCATGTCCGGTTCGTTGGATGTCGGACGGTGGATGTTCGTCTTCCTACAATGTTCGACCACGCGCCCGTCAGCGTCAATGAGGGGGGCTTCAGGGTCTCCGTAGTGTGGATTTCAATCCACACGACCAACTCACGAGACTCCGGCCTCGAGCAGCGGACGTGTGGATTGAAATCCACACTACGGGCGCGCGGGATGCGCGAATTCGTCGGAGAAGCCGAGTTCGCGCCAGCTTCGGGGGAGCGGGGCCGACAGTTCGAGGGCCGTCCGCTGTACGGGGTGTTCGAGCACGAGCCGCGCGGCGTGCAGGGCGATGGCCGCAGACGGTTTCGCACTCGACCCGGATTGATCGAGCAGCGTTTTCGCCCCGTAAGCGCCATCGCCGACAATCGGCCAGCCGCGGGCCGCAAGCTGGCCGCGAATCTGATGCGTGCGGCCGGTTTCCGGCTCGATCTCCAGCAGGGTCCGGCCGCCGCTGGTCGAGAGCGTGCGGTACGCGAGTACCGCGCGGGCGGCTCCCGGCGAATCGACGGGCACAATCACGGCCTTCGCGGCCCGCTCGCGGCGCAGGATCCCGTCCTCCAGCCGCCCGGATACCGGATGCGGCCGCCCCTCCACGACAGCCAGATAAAACTTGCGCACGCGCCGCTCGCGAAACTGCTCCGACAGCCGCGCGGCGCACTTGGAGTTCCGCGCGAAAACTACGACTCCAGACACCGGCCGGTCCAGCCGATGCACCACGCCGATGTAGACGTTTCCGGGCTTGTCGTATTTCTGTTTGAGCCACGCCTTGACCTCGTCGGCAAGCGAGACCGTGCCGGCCGCAGCGCCCTGCACGATCACTCCGGACGACTTGTTGATCGCAATCAGGGCGTTGTCCTCGTACAGCACGTCCAGCGGCTGTTCATCCGGCGGGGATGGGGCGGGTCGAGCCACGGCATGCACCTGTCACTCGCCCGGCTGTGGCTGGACGTCGAGCCGCTTGCGGTAGATCACTTTGTCGTCGCCGGTGTTGTAGAAGTCGGGCAGGACGGCCGCCAGTTCGTAACCGCACGCGGTGTAGAAGCCGCGCGTGGGCACATATTGCGGGCGGTTCGACGTCTCAATGTAGATATGCCGGCCGCCGGCTCGGGCGATGAGCCACTCGGCTTCCACGAGCAGTCGCCGGCCGCAGCCGCGGCCCTGAACGGCCGGGTCCACGGCGATCCAGAACAGATCGTAGCTTCCCACTGTGCAGGCGATGGGGCCGTAGCAGGCATAGCCGACGGTGCGGCCGTCTTCGTCGGCGAGCACGAAGTGATAGCCGCTGGCATCGCCGCGGGCGAGCCGCTCTTCGACGAGCTCGACAGCGACGTCGACTTCCGCCGGCGTGAAGAAGTCGGTGGCTTCCACGATTCGCCGCACGCCCGCCGCGTCCGCGCCAGAGACTTCGTAGCGAAATGCGGGATCCGGAGTTTCATCCGCCATCGGCCGTCCTCACCAGTCCGCGGAAGAAGTTTCGGGCGTTGGTGCCCAGCGTGCGCGTGCGGTAGCCGCCTTCCTGGATGACCAGCGTCGGCAGGTGCAGTTCGCCCAGCAGGCGGCCGTTGCGTTCGAAGTCTTTGGCCGTCAGCGACCATGTCCCCGTGGGGTCGCCTTTGGCCGGATCGAGCCCCAGTGCCACCACCAGAAACGCCGGACCAAAACCGCGGATCGCATCGAGCGCCTTGTGCAGCGCCTCGCGGTACTGGGCGCCGTCCTGCACCTCCGGCAGCGGAATGTTCAGATTGTAATGCTCGCCCGCTCCGGCCCCGCGCTCATCCGCAAAGCCCGTGAAGTAGGGGTATGCGAAATCGGGATCGCCGTGGATCGAGACCGTCAACACGTCGCTGCGTTCGTAGAAGATGTCCTGCTGGCCATTGCCGTGGTGGTAGTCGACGTCGAGGATGGCGACCGTCCCGTGCCGGCTGAGGTAGTGCGCCGCGACCGCACAATTGTTGAAGTAGCAAAAGCCCCCGAAAGACCGCCGCTCGGCATGATGTCCGGGCGGCCGCACGAGGGCGTAGGCGATGCGGCGGCCGGAAAGCACTTCGTCGGCCGCGGACAGGGCGCAATCGACCCCGCGCTTGGCGGCCGCAAAGGCGTTCGCGTGAATGGGGGTGAAGGTGTCGATGCAGTAATAGCCGGCGAGGACCGACAGCTCGCGCGGCGGCCGCGTGGCGTTGCGGATGGGAAACACGTAGGGGTAGACCGATTTGCCCGCCGGGGCGTTTTCGCAGGCCCGCTTGAGGTACTCGACCAGCGCCGCATCGTGCACCGCCAGCACGTGTTCCATGGGGTACTCGTTGACCCGCAGCACTTCGAGCAGGCCGGCCCCCTCCAGCGCGCTGCGGATGGCGCCGATCCGTACCGGCGATTCGACATAGCCGCGCTCGCGGACGTGGTGAATCGTGTGCCGGTCGTTGATCGCCACCGCGACCGGCTCGTCCCGCGGGCGGCCGGCGGGCTTGTGCTTCGGCTTCTTGACATAGCGGAACTCGCGCAGCCGCACGGGATCCTCACGGATGGACTGCACGACCTTCTCGACGTATTCCGGCGGGCAGATGTGGCCGTACTTGCGTTCGAGAATCGCCCGCACCACCTGGCGGAGCAGGTGTGCCCTCAAAGGTCTGCCCCGGTCGAGATCGTCGTACACGAGGTACGGCAGGTAGCGGGCCTCGACGCCGGGGATGGGCGTGTCGTAAGCGACGCCCACGATCGGCCGGGCGCCGTAGCGTTCGTAGAACTTCAGCCGCGCGGCGTTCTGCTGGATGATGACGTCATCCCGCTCGTAGTGACCCGCTTCAGCGGGTTGAGAGGGCTGCGCCGCCGCCGAATTTTCCTCAGGGCGCTCGTTCTCCCCGGGGGCCGCCTGAAGGCGGCCATTACCAGCGGGTTCATCCGGCAGGCATTCGAAGAACAGGCCCTTTGCGCCCAGTCCCACGGCCTCGTCGCGGACGTGCTCGTACAAGGCCGCACCCACGCCGCGCCCCTTCACCGTCTTCGCCGCCGCCATGTAGTCGAGATAGCAGAAGCCGATCTCCGGCTCGTGCAGGACGGTCGCGAATCCGGTGACGTTCCGCCGGGCCTTCTCGGCCACGTACAGGACCGTGCGCAGCCGCTGGGGAAACGGGTTCTTCAGTTTCTCGGCGAGTTGCTCGATGTCGCCCGCGGGAGCCGCCGGAAACTGCTCGCGAAAAATCTGCCGCACCTCGCGCAGCGCCGCCTGGTTCACCGGCAGCACGGCGTCATAGATGCGACGAATGCTGAACACGTAACGCTTCCTCCAGAATGCGGCCGATGGCCCGATCGTAACCGATGCCGGCGTATTCGACAGCCGCAGCGAAGCCGGCGTCAGGCGTCAGGCACGGGTTGGTGTTCACCTCCAGGATCCATGGCAAGCCTCGGGAATCGACGCGGAAGTCGACCCGCGCATAGCCCGTCAGCTCGAACACGTCCCAGCACCGCCGGGCCAGGGAACGCATCTCGTCCAGCAGCGGCTCATCTGCGGCGGATGCGAGGAACTGCCGCGGCGTGTGATGGTATTCGAAGCTCCGCTCGTCCCACTTCGCGCTGTAGCCCACGATCCGGGGTTTGCCTTCGGGGAAGGCCGCGAAATCGATTTCGGCCGGCGGCAGGACCTCCGGCCCTTCTACTCCGCCGAGCAGCGTGAGATTGAATTCACGCCCGTCGATGAAGGCTTCCGCAAAATATGTCCGGCCGGTGGTGCGTTCGCGCTCGCGCAGCCGTTCGTCGAGGGGCGTATCGTCGGCAAGCGTCACGATCGCGTCGTCGCCCATGTGAAACGAGGCATGTTCCCACACCGCTTTGAGGATGACACGATCGCTTTGCGGCAACGCCGCAGACGCGGGTTGGATCTTGGAGCTCAGACTCGTTGCAGCCGCAAGGTTGAACTGAGAATGCTGCCTGCCGTCCGGGGCGATCGCCAACCACGCGGGCGTCGGCAGGCCCGCTGCCACCAGCGCGGCCTTCGCGGTCAGTTTGTCGCTCGTGGTCAGGGTGGCGCGGGTCCGCGCGCCGGTGTACGGCAGATGCAGCGCATCGAGCAGCAGCGTCGCGACCGGCGCGAGTCGATCGGTGCCGCCCAGCGATTCCACCAGATTGAAGACCACACCGGGCTGAAGCTCGACCAGCCGTTCGCGGACCGCGGCCAGATTCAGCGTGGCCGGTAGCGGATGCACGTCGTGCCCCAGTCGCACCAGGGCCGCTGCCACGGCATCGCGCTGCGCGAGCACGTCGCTTTCGGCAATCGACGCGTCCTCAGCGGGAGCGTTGTAGAGGATGATGACTTTCATGCGTCATCCGGCACACGTTCGCGGGCGGAAGCGACGATGCGGCCGATCAGCTCCACGTAGCTCATGCCCACGGCGGTGGCCAGCATCGGCAGATCGGAATGCTCGGGATGCAGGCCCGCAAGGGGATTCGCTTCCAGAAACTGCGGCCTGCCGTTCGCGTCGGAGCGGAGGTCGATGCGTCCGCCGTCCCGGCCGTCGAGCGCCCGCCACGCAGCCAGCGCCAATTCCTCGGCGCGGCGGACTTCCTCGTCGCCGGTGGGCCGCACCAGCCGGTAGTCGACCAGCTCCTCGCAGCGCTCCTTGTTGACGTATGAGTAAACGCCCGCCTCAGCTTGTGGACGCAGGACGATTTCCAGCGTGCCGAGAACTTCCGCCCGCCTTCCGGTGCCGAGAAGTCCCACGGTGAATTCGCGGCCGGGCAGGTACTCCTCGACGAGCACCGGCTGCCGATAAGTTTCCAGCAGCCGCTCGCAGACGTTGCGCAGCTCGGCCTCGTCGGCGATGCGCGACGCGGGCGTGATGCCTTTGCCGGTCCCCTCGGCCACGGGCTTCGCAAACAGCGGGTAGCGCAGCGAAACCGCTTCGAGGGCGCTGGGATCCTCGACCACCAGATAGCCCGGCGTGGGCACGCCGGCGCGCTCGACGACGGTCTTCGTCAAACCCTTGTGCAGGCAGACGCCCATCGCGAGCGGGTCGGCGAACGTGTAAGGAATCGCGAAGGCGTCGAGAATCGCCGGCACCTGCGCTTCGCGGGCCAGGCCGTACAGCCCTTCGCAGATATTGAATACGAGATCCCAGCGGTCGCCGGCCGCCAGACGCGACACGAGTTGCCGCGCGTGCCCGATGCGGTCGGCCTCGTGCCCGAGCTGCGCAAGCGCACCGGCGATGGAGTCGATCGTGTCGTCGCGGTCGAATTCGGCCGTGGCCTCTTCGTCGTAGCCTGCGGCCAGGTATTCCGACCGCAGATCGTAAGTGATGCCGATGCGCATGGCAGGCAGCGTCCGGGCCTCTGGTAGCGAGTCGCCAGCGAAACTTTAATGGTGGAGCATGCAGCGTCAAGGGGCCGCCGAATCCCGCGGATCGCCATGCGGCCGCGGAGTGATAGAATAGCCTTGGTCTCAACGCGAGCCAGAGCCGATGATCCTCGAAGGCATTGTCACCAGCCTCAACGCCGACCATTCCGTCAACGTCGCGCCCATGGGGCCGATCGTCGACGAGCGGCTGGAATCCTTCGTGCTGCGGCCGTTCAAAACTTCGACGACATGCCAGAACCTGAAGCGGCAGCCGACCGGGGTGTTCCACGTGATCGACGACGTGCTGCTGCTGGCCCGCGCGACGATCGGCCGGCTCGATCCGCCGCCCGAGATGTTTCCCGCGGAGCGCGTCCCCGGCGCGGTGCTGGCCTCGGCCTGCCGCTGGTACGAGTTCGAGATCGTCGACTTCGACCTCGCCGAAGACCGCACCCGGCTGTTGGCGCAGGTCGTCAACGCCGGCCGATTGCGGGACTTTCTCGGCTTCAACCGGGCGCGGCACGCGGTGATCGAAGCGGCCATTCTCGCCAGCCGCGTTCACGTCCTGCCGCGGGAGACGATCGAGGCCCAGTGGGAACCGCTGGCGGCGCCGATCGAGAAGACAGCGGGCGGCCGCGAGCGCGAGGCCTTTGCGCTCCTGCGGTCATACATCGACGAGTTTTTCGCGGACGGACGGTGAGGGGATCAGACCCCTTTGCGGACGAGCGATGCAGAAAATGGAACACGAGCCAACCGCAAAGGGGTCTGACCCCTTCGCTGCGGATCGCTTCGCGGCGAAGCGCGCGCCGATGAGTCAGCCGACGACCGTCACGATTACGACGGGCTGCCGGCTGCACTTTGGTCTGCTCGCTCCGCGGCCGAGTGAGGGACCGCGATTTGGCGGATTGGGCGCCATGCTTGATGCTCCCGGCTGGCAGGTGCGGGCCCGTCGCGCGTCCGCATGGGCCGTTGAAGCCTCGCCGGAAGTACGACCGACTGTCGACCGGCTGGTTGAATGGCTGCGCCGCGAGATGCCGATCTTACTGCCGCCGGCGGACGTCGCGGTGGTGCGGGAAGTGGACCGTCACGCCGGCCTGGGCTCCGGCACCCAACTGTCGCTGGCCGTGGCGCGGGCCCTGTCCACGCTGGCCGGACAATCGCAGGTGTCGGCGGCTGAACTGGCGCTTTTTTCGGGACGCGGCTTGCGGTCGGCCGTCGGTGTCCATGGCTTTGAAGTCGGCGGTCTCATCGTGGACGGCGGCAAACGTCCGGGTGAACCTCTCGGCACGCTGCAGGCACGTTGCACGCTCCCGGACGAGTGGCGATTCGTGCTAGTCGCGCCGCCGGCCGGCAGCGGCGTCAGTGGGGACTCGGAGGCGGATGCCTTTTCGCGGCTGCCGCCCACGCCGGAGCCGCTGATCGAATCGCTGTCACAACTCATTCAGTCGACGCTGCTGCCGGCGGCCGCGTCCGGGGACTTTCGCACTTTTTCCGCAGCCTTGTACCGGTACGGTGAACTGGTGGGTGGCTATTTCGCGCCCCTGCAGGGTGGGCAGACGGCACACCCACAGGCCATGCCATTGATCGAGGCTCTGCGGGCGAGGGGTATCGCCGGCATCGGCCAGAGTTCCTGGGGGCCGACGGTGTTCGCGCTGCTGCCGCGGCAGTCTGAAGCCGACGAACTCGTGGCCGGCATGGCCAGGAATCCCCGCTGGAAAGCCTGCCGCTTCCACATCGCCGCCCCACTGAACCGCGGCGCAGAAGTGGTCTGCGAAGGTTGAGCGCCCTCAACCCTCCACTTTCAACCCTCAACCCTCAACCCTCCGTGCCCAACATCCGCCTGACGCTGGCCTACGACGGCACAAACTACGTGGGCTGGCAAGTGCAGCCGAACGGTCTGTCGGTGCAGGAGGTCGTGACGCGGGCGATCGGCAAAGTCGTGGGTGAAGAGGTGAACCTGCTGTCGGCCGGCCGAACCGACTCCGGCGTGCACGCGCTCGGCCAGGTGGCGAGCTTCCACACCACGAGCAGCATACCGCCGCAGGGTTTGCAGGCGGCGATTCAGAATCACCTGCCCGATGACATCGTGATTCGATACGCCGACGAGGTCGCCGAAGATTTTCACGCGACGTATTCCGCCCGCTGGAAACGGTACCGCTACATCATTCTCAACCGCCGGCTGCGCGATCCGTTTGTGCGGAACTACGCGTGGCGGTTTCCGGGGCGACTCGACGCCGCACGAATGCACGAGGCGGCCCGGGTCCTCGTGGGCACGCACGACTTCCGCTCGTTCGAATCGCAGTTCCCCAACCGGGCCACCAGCGTACGCACGGTGCTGGAAACCCGCGTCGACCGCGCGGAAAGTTGGCCGCTGTGGCAGAGTTCGCCGCGGGCATCAGCATCGGCCCAGCCGCTTCCCCCCCGTACTAAGGGGGGGCAAGGGGGGGTCGCCGGCGACTTCGTCTGGTTCGACATCGTCGCCAACGGCTTCCTCTACAACATGGTGCGGGCGATTGCGGGCACGCTGGTGCGCGTCGGCCGCGGGGCGTGGAGCGCGGACGACGTGCGCCGCATCCTCGAAGCCGGCGACCGAACATTCGCGGGAGACACGGCCCCGGCGTGCGGGCTGTATCTCGTGGAAGTGGGCTATGAGGAGTTTTCGGCAGCGGACGAAGTTCGTCACCCGACCCGCTGAAGCGGGTCACTACGAACGGGCGTGTTCCAGCCGCAGTTGACCGCAGGCGGCGTCGATGTCGGCCCCTTTGCGCTTGCGGATCGTCGCCGCCACGCCGGCCTGCTCGAGAATCTCGGCGAAGCGGCGGGCGTGGGGCGAGCGCGGCGCGTAGAAGGGCAGTTCGCTGACGGCGTTCATCGGGATCAGGTTTACGTGGGCCGTGCGGTTATGCAGCAGGGCCGCAAGCTGACGGGCATGCTCCGGGGCATCGTTTACGCCTCCGAGCAGCACGTATTCGTAAGTCACGCGGCGTCCGGTGCGGGCGAAGTACTCGTCGGCGGCTTCGAGAATCGGCTGGATGCCGATGTTGCGGTTCACCGGCACCAGTTCGTTCCGCAATTCATCGTTCGGCGCGTGCAGCGAAACCGCCAGCCGATAGGGCCGCTCCAGCGCCGCCAGCTCGCGGATTCGCTCCGGCAGCCCGACCGTGGAGATCGTGATCCGCCTCGCTCCCAGACCCAGGCCGTGCTGTCCGCCCAACGTCTCCAGCGCCGGAAGCAGCGACCGCAGGTTCGCGAGCGGCTCGCCGATGCCCATGACCACGACGTTGGTGATCCGCTCGTCCGCCGGAAGCAGCCGGTCGAGCCGCAGGACCTGCTCGAGGATTTCGCCCGTCGTAAGGTTTCGCTTCAGACCCAGGAGGCCGCTGGCACAGAACACGCAGCCCATCGCGCAGCCGGCCTGCGTGCTGATGCAGACGGTGCGGCGGTCCGGCTCGCGCATCAGCACGCACTCGACCTGCTGGGCGTCGTGCAGTTCCAGCAGCAGTTTTTCGGTGCCGTCGCGGCTCGTCTGATGCCGCACCAGCCGTCCCGCAAACAGCTTAAGGTCGCTTTCCAGTTCTGCGCGAAAGACGGCCGGCAGATCGTGCATCTCCGCAAACGAGACGGCACGGCGGGCGAAGACCCAATGGCGAACCTGATCGGCCCGAAAACGCGGCTGCCCCCGTGCGACGCACCAGCCGGCAAGCTCGTCAGCCGAAAACTCCAGCACGCTCTTCGCGTCGGACGCCTCCGCCGGCGGAGTCGAAGCGGTGGTGGTGGGCAGGACGACGGGCGGCATCGGGGGTCAACACGCGCTGGCGAAAAGGGAATCCGCTGCCATTCTATGCGGATCGTCACGCCGCGGCGACCAACGTCGTGAGGCATGCCGCGCGGGACGTGGCTGCTTGACCCTCCCGCGCGGTGCCAGCATAATCGATGTTTCAGTCGCTGAGTGCCCTGTTCACCACTGGAAAGGCCAGACGTGAAGAAGTCGGACATGGACGAGTTCAAGGCGCGGTTGCTCGAGTTGCGCGCCAGGATTCGCGGGGACGTTCAGCAACTGACGGACGGCGCGCTCGATCGTGGCGGCGCGGGGGGCGATACGCGCAGCCCGACGCACATCGCGGAGCTCGGCACCGAGGCCTACGACCAGGATTTCGCCCTGCGGGTCGCCGAAAGCGACCAGTCCGTGCTCGAGGAAATTGAGGGCGCCCTCAAGCGCGTCGACGCCGGCACCTTCGGACTGTGCGAGCGGTGTCTCGAGGAGGGCAAGCCTCCCTCGAAAGCCGCCATTCCCCGCGCCCGCCTCAAAGCCATTCCCTATGCCCGCGTCTGCATCGGATGCCAGCGGAAACTGGAAGAACTGTCGCTCTGAGGCCGGTCCCCAAGTCGCGGCTGCTGGTCTTTCTACTGCTGGCTGGCGCCGGACTCGTCTGGGACCTGTGGACGAAGCACGCGATCTTTGCCGAGCTGGGCTATCCCGGCGGCAATCCCGTGGTGGCCGGCCGGCATGAGGTGTTTCCGCACCCGCCCTTCCGCCACGGCGAAACGCTGTACTTCCTCGACGGCTGGCTGAAGTTCCGGCTGTTTACCAGCTTCAACGAGGGGGCCCTGTGGGGGCTGGGGCAGGGCTGGACGGCGGTGTTCGCCGCGCTCAGCGTGGCGGCCTTTGCCTTCATCGTGTACTGGCTGTTCTTCCGCGGCGCGGCCGGCAGCCTGTGGCTGACGGTGGCCTTGGGGTTCATTACTGCCGGCACGCTCGGCAATCTGTTCGACCGGCTGGGGCTGCACGGATATCACAAGCAGAATGGGGAACCGTGGCGGGCGGTTCGCGACTTTCTGCATTTCCAGTTCGGCACGTTCAACTGGCCGGTGTTCAACTTTGCGGACGTGTTTCTCGTCACCGGAGCGATCATGCTGGTGCTGCAGTCGCTGTTCGTGGGCAGCGAGGAGGCCGCGGGCCGTGCGGTCACCCCCCCGTTCCCCCCCTTAGCAAG
>JAHWKJ010000570.1 GCA_019347905.1 Planctomycetota bacterium | reverse complement strand
CTACCCCCCCTATCCCCCCCTTAGTAAGGGGGGGAGCCGGAAAGGCCACCGAGTACATTTATTTTCCACAGCCGTACCCGCTCGTGCGAGTCGCCGCGCAGGCGGAGAACCTGCCGCGGCTCAACCGCTACGAGGCCTTTACGTGTCTCGTGCCGGGCAGCACGCTCGGAGACCCGCAGATCGACCGCGACGCAGACGGCCGAGTGCGCTACGGCTGGAAGAAGAACACGCCGCCTGTCGGTCCGGCCGAGCAGGCAAAGCTCATCGAGCGCAAGCTGCTTGCGGCCGACGAGGCGCTCTTGCAGCTCCGCGACGTGCACAGCGGCAAAGCCGTGCGGGCGCACAGCGGCTCCGTGTACTGGAACGAGTATCGCGGGCGGTGGGTGATGATCGCCGTCGAAGTGTTCGGCACGTCGATGCTGGGCGAAGTCTGGTACGCGGAAGCCGATTCGCCCGTCGGTCCGTGGGTGTACGCGGCGAAGATCGTCACGCACGAAAAGTACAGCTTCTACAACCCGAAGCATCACCCGTTCTTCGATGCCAACGGCGGCCGCACGATTTATTTCGAGGGCACGTACACGCACACGTTCTCGGGGAACGACGACGCCACCCCGCGCTACGACTACAACCAGATGATGTACCGGCTCGACCTGGAAGACGAGCGGCTGGCATTGCCGGTTGCCGTTTACCGATCGGGCGACGTTCCCACGGCCGATTCGCTGGCAAGTCGGGCGGCGCATGGCGGACCGGCGGCATTCGACAGCCTCGCCTTCTTCGCACCCGACCGACCGGCGCCGGGGACTCGTCCGGTGCGAATTGTCGCGAATGACGATTCGCGACAGTCCGCGCTGGTCCTGGGCGACGAGCGGGAGAAGGCAGCGGCGGTGTTCTACGCGCTGCCGCCGGACGTGGATGATCCGCCGGAGACGACAGTGCCGCTGTATGTGTTCTGCGATGCGGCGCAGGACCGGTTCGCCTATTCGACAAATCGAGACTGCCAGCACGAGGGTTTTGAGCGGCTGGAGCAGCCGCTGTGTCGCGTGTGGACGAGTCCGTATGCACGTTGCGCTCGTAGCGACCGCCTTCAGGCGGTCGATGAGCCACTGGAGCCGCACGTCACAATCGACCGGCTGAAGCCGGTCACTACGAGCGGGGCGCCGGTGACGGCGCTGGCTGTCTCGACCGATGGACACACCATCGTCGCCGGCTCGCAGGCCGGCGTCGAGCTGCTCGGCTGGCCGGGGCTGAAGACCACGCGCCGGCTCGACGTCGATTTGGAGCACGTTCACGATCTGGCATTCTCGCCCGATGGAAAGAGGCTGGCCGTCGCCGGCGGCACGCCGGCGCAGTGGGGCAGCGTCGTGATGTATGCGTGGCCGTCGCTGAAGCGGCTGTACGAACAGTCGGTGCACGACGACGTGGTGTATTCGGTGACGTGGCAGAGCGACTCCACCGGCTGGGCCAGCGCGTCGCACGATGGGATGGTGAACCTGCACCGGGCCGACAACGGGAAACTCATCGCGACACTCGCAGGCCATTCGCGCGGCGTGCGGGCGGTGTGCTTTCTGGACGAGGGCGGTGTGCTCGTTTCGGCGGGTCTCGATCACACGCTGCGCGTCTGGAACGCCACGAGCGGCGAGCGGCTCCGCTCGCTCGATCATCACACCGCCGCCGTGCACGACCTTTCGGTTCGGCCAGCGACCGCCGGCAGCGAGCACGCGGGTCCGCCGATGGTCGCATCCGTCAGCGACGACCGCACCATCCGCTTGTGGCAGCCGACGATCGGACGCATGGTCCGCTTCGTGCGGCTCGCCGAAGCCGTCCCGCTGGCCGTCGAGTGGACCGCCGACGGACTGCGGCTGCTGGTGACGGCCGACGACGGCCGATTGAGGCTGATCGACCCCGACACCGCCGCCGTCACCGGAGTGCTGCCCGCGCTGGACGGCTGGGCGTGGAGCCTCGCCGTGCATCCCGACGGCGAGCACGCGCTGGTGGGCGGCCCGGGTGGCGTCGTCCGGCGTGTGCGCATCGTGCCTGCGGAAGAATAGCCGCCGGTAGTGTGCATTTGAATCCACACTACCGGCATTCGACACGCACAGTGCGGGCGATCCTCCGCGCTGGCGAGTTCCTGCCGCGTCACGCAGCACGTTACAGTACGCACCCATGCGCGTCCGAAAGGCAACGCTTCGACGACTCGTTCTGGCACTGGCCGGGCTGGGGCTGCTGGCCGGTGTGGTGGCGTGGTACGGCTTCGGCGAGGTGGGCCGGGCCTTTGCCGAAGTGGGCTGGGGCGTTGTGTGGGTGTCGCTGTTCCACTTCGTCCCGCTCGCCTGCGATACGCTGGGCTGGCGAAGCCTGTTCGCCGCGGCCCACCGGCCGTCTCTCGTGCGGATGTTCCTGTTTCGCTGGGTCGGCGAAGCGGTGAACAACACGCTGCCGGTGGCCCAGGTCGGCGGCGACGTCGTCCGCGCCCGGCTGGCGACTCGTGCCGGTGCGCCTCGCTCGGCGAGTGCCGCGGCGACAATTGTCGATTTCACGGTGGGCCTCTTGACGCAGATCATCGTCGCACTGGTCGCACTCGTGCTGCTCGCGCTGCGCGAGGGCTTCGACGGGTGGACAGGCTGGCTGCTTGGCGGGTTGCTGGCGCTATCGATCCTGATTGCTGGCTTCGTGGCCCTGCAGGCGTGGGGATTGTTCGGCCGCCTTCGCCGCGGCGCCGCGTTGGTGCTGAGGTTATTGCCCACAAGATCCCTCAACAGTGAAAAGGCCGGCGCCGGTGAGACGCTGGATGCGCGAGTCGTGGCCATCTATCGCGACCATCGCGACCGGCTCGTGGCCGATGTTTGCTGGAGGAGCGCGGCGTGGGTGGTGGGAACGGTGGAGATCTGGCTGGCACTGAAGTTTCTCGACGCGCCCGGCGGCTTCGTGGAGGCCTTCATCATCCACGCGGTCACCATGGCCATCCGTAGTGCCGCATTCTTTCTGCCGGCGGGACTGGGCGTGCAGGAGGGCGGCTTCGTCGCCATCGGTCAGCTCCTGGGGCTTGCCGGTCCTGTGGCGCTGGCGCTGGGCCTGGTGCGACGCGTCCGCGAAGTATTGCTGGGACTGCCGGGGCTCGCTGTGTGGTGGCTGCTCGAGCTTCCCGATGCTACGCCGAAGCCGTCGGTGCAAGAGCCGTGAGCGAGCCGCGGACGGCTTCCTTCCATACGGGCAGCAGATCCTCGCGGAGCACATCGTCCCACGACGGCCATCCGGTCTCGATGTGCCGCCGAGCCGCTGCGGCCATATTGCGGCGGACGGATGTGTCATCCAGCAGCCGTTCGACGGCGGCGGCCCATGCCGCCGGATCGCTGTCGTCGATGTAGAGGCCGTCTTCACCGGGCGTGCGGATCATCTGCCCCGAGCCGCCCTGCCGCGAAAGCAACACTGGCAGCCCCGAAGCCTTCGCCTCGATCACCACGTTCGGCATGATCTCTGTTGTGGACGGGAACACGAACAGGTCGGCGGCGGCATACACGCCACGCAAGTCCTCCTGCGACAGCGAACCGGTGAAGCTGGCCGCCGGGCCGAGCTCGCGGGCCAGCGCCGCCTCCAGGGGGCCGCTGCCCACGAATACAACGTGCAGTGATCTGCCTGTCGCAAGAAGCGTCTGCGCCGCCTTCGCCAGCACCAGCGGACGCTTCGCTTCGTCCAGCCGGCCCACGCACAACAGCCACGGCCGGTCGTCTGGAATTCCGAACCGCTGAGCCGCCATCGGCCGGTCGCGATGCCGCGGGTGGAAGAAGTCTTTGTCGATCCCCCGCCGCAGCCGCCGCACGCGCTCGTGCGATAGCAGTCGGCGGGCGCGGCGGAAGTCGGCATCGCTGGAGGCCAGCACGAAGTCGCAGCCCACGAGGTAATGCTCCAGCCGCCGCCGCAGCATCCGCTCGATCCGCTCGTGCACCTGCCAGCGGTCGATCAGCCAGCGGCCGGCAAGATTGCGGCCGAACAGCCGGCGAATGGCCTTCCGCGTGACCACCCGCGCATACTGCGGCACGTCGGTGTGCGTCGAAGTGACCAGCGGGACACCCGTGCGACGATGCCGCCGCATCGCCGTGCG
>JAHWKJ010000569.1 GCA_019347905.1 Planctomycetota bacterium | reverse complement strand
CCTCGGGGAAGTGACTGATGTAGCGTTCGGCCGGATCGAGCCGGCCGGTGCTGTGCAGGCCCCTGCTGAAATCGCCCTCGCTGCCGAGTTCGTCCAATGCGACGCGGCCCATGCGGGTCATGATCCGCATGTTGGCCACGACGTACGCGCTGTCCGTGATCTGGACGCCCACTTTGGCCAGCCGGCTGCCGGGGGGACCCATCAGATAAGGGATGACGTACATCGTGCGGCCGCGCATCGAGCCGGCGAACAGTTCATCCAGCCGCTCGTGCATCTCATCCGGCGGCATCCAGTTGTTGGTGGGGCCGGCGTCGCTCTCGCGGCGGCTGCAGATGAACGTGCGGCCCTCGACGCGGGCCACGTCGTCGGGATCGCTGCGGGCGAGAAATGAATTCGGATGCTTGCCGGGATTGAGCGGCGTGAACGTGCCATCCGCGACCAGCCTGCGGTTGATTCGCCGACTCTCGGCTTCAGAGCCGTCGCACCAGTAGACCGCATCCGGCTCCGTCAGTGCGTGCACATCCTCCACCCACTCCCTGAGCGCTTCATGCCGGATGTGAATGGCTTGGACGGTAGCGGCGATCGCCATCGGCGAACCTCCTTGTCTTCGCCCCCTCTTTGCGGCGCAACTCTAGGTGAGGGACGAAGATTTGACAACACGACACTGGCCTGTGGCATCTTGCAAATTGCACGCCGGATCGATAGTTTTGCGCTATGAACAGCGAACCCAGACGCAAAGGCCCTCCGGGAGACAAGGATTCCTGGGAGGATCTGGCGGAAGACCTCTTCGGCATCGATCTGCACCAGGGAGTCGGCGGCGGCGAGGCCATCCCGCCCGAAGCGATCGAGCTGGACGACGACGATCTCTCACTGGACGACGCGCCGGCGTTCTCGCCCGCCAATGCAGCAAAGGCTGCCGCTCGCGAAGCGGAGGAAGCTGTCGAAGCGCCGCGGTCCGGGAGAACTCCAGCCCCGACGCCCGAAGACGCAGACGATCTGTTCGCCGCGTTTTCCGAGGACGACGACGAAGAAGAACTTCCTGCAGCCGCCGAGGTCGACGCGGCGGACGAAGACGAAGCGGACGAAGACTCGTTCTGGGATCCGCTGAACGACTGGGACTGGGACGAAGGCGACGAGCCGGTGAAGGAGCCTGCGGCCGGCGGCGGACAGCGGCGCGGCGCTCCCTCGCGGCCGGCGGCGCGTCCGCGGGAGCAGTCGCGGCCTGCCGAGCCGCCGCCAGCCCGTCGCAAAGAGTATCTGGAAGATCCCGACTTCGGTGCCGGTCTGCTTGAGGAGCGACCTGCGTCGCGCCCGCCCGCCCGTCGCGAGGACGTTCCCCGCCAACCGGCCGCCGCGCGGGAAGCGCCACCGCCGCCGGACCGCCCGACTGCGGACGAAGGCGAAGAGCCGCGCCGCCGACGCCGGCGCAGGCCCCGGCGTGGCGAACGTCCTGAACGAGCCGATGATTTCGCCGCGGGTTTCGACGAAGAAGCCGATGACGTGCGGGAAGAGGTCGCGGGCCCCGAGCAAGAAGAAGCCGCCGAAGCGGAAGCGCCTGACGAGGAACGCCGCGGCCATCGTCGCCGCCGCCGTCGCCGTCGGCCAGGTGAAGCCCCGCCCGTGCGCGAGCGCGAGCCGGAACGCGCCGAGGCCGGGGAAGCTCTCGAGCCCGAGGACGAGGACGAGCGGCTCGAACCGGAAGAGGCCGCGGACGACGAATCGCGTCCCTCACCCTATCGCAACATTCCCACGTGGGAGCAGGCGATTTCGCTGCTGGTCAATCCGCGCCGCGCGAGTTCGGGCCGCAGCAGTGGTTCCTCAGGCGACCGGCCGTCGTCCGGCCGCCGCGGACGGAGGGGCCGGCCGAGTCGGCGATCGAATTGAGCTGTCAGCGTTCAGCAATCAGCGATCAGCGTTGGCAATATCGATGCAATGGTTGACAGGACCGGTGCCTTGGCGAAGAATCGCTCAAAGTGTCTCTCAGCGATTGGCACCGGTTTCGGCAGACTGATCGCTGAAAGCTGACGGCTGAACGCTACCTGCCGTCATCGTTGGGCAACATCCGGGAGTAAGGATTGATGAGCGGACCGATCGTTCGCACCGGGGCGACCCCCGAGTTCTGGCAAAACTGGGACCGCATCTTCGGCGGCAAGCAGGCGGCCGACCGCGGAAAGGCGCAGGCCGGCAAGAAGGCTGCAAAGAAGTCGTCGAAGTCCAAAGCGGCTACGAAGAAGGGTGCCGCGAAGAAGGGCGCCGCAAAGAAGGCGGCCAAGCGCGGCAAGAAATGACTCCGCCGTCCGCAGTCGCGAACACGCGCGCTCCCTCGAGCCGCCAGAACCCCGCTCACCTCGAGCGGGGCTTTTTTGTTCCGGTCGCGAGCGCGCTGGCCGTCGCGGCGCTGTTCCTCGCGTACTCAGCCGTGCGCTCGCCGGTGCCGGGCGTTAACGAACCGCATTACCTCACCAAAGCGCGGCACTTCTGGAACTCCGACTGGTGCCGCGGCGACTTCTTTCTCGAATCGTCGAACGCCCACTGGTTCTTCTATCAGACCGTGGGCCTCTTGCCGGCGACGTTGCCGCTGGAGAACGCGGCGTGGGTGGGGCGACTGCTCGCGCTGGGCCTGTTGGCCATCGCCTGGTGCTTGCTGGTGCGCCAACTGACCTCGCACCCGGCGGCCCCCATCTGGTCGGCCTGCGCCTTTCTCGCGCTGCAGGCAGCCGGAAACCTGTCCGGCGAATGGGTGGTCGGCGGCGTCGAAGCCAAAGTCTTCGCCTACAGCTTCGCACTCTTCGCGGCCGGACTCGCGCTCTCAGCGACGAATCCCGGCATTTCGCGGCGAGGAACGCGAATCGTCGCCGCAGGCGCGTGCGCCGGCCTGGCAGTGAGTTTTCATCCGGTCGTCGGTCTCTGGGTTGCGTTGGCCGCCGTCCCGCCGCTGCTCGGCTTCGCCTGGTCGCGTTGGCGGCGAGGCGAACGCGATGCGCGCTCGCGGGTGTGGCCGTTCATTGTAGCGGCGGCGGGGGCGTTCGCGGTCGCTGCACTGCCAGGCCTCGTACCGGCGCTTACTCTCCTCGGCACAGAATCGCCGCAGGCGGCCGCGGCGGCCGACCACATTCAGGTGTTCGAGCGCCTGCCGCACCATCTCGACCCGATGGCGTTCCACGCCGGCGCGTGGTTCGGTTATGCGGTTTTGATCGTGGGCTGGCTGTGGGGCCGCCGACTCGCGGAGCGCACGCCCGCAGAGCGCTGGTTCGCCGTCTTCGTCGGCGCCTCGATCACAATTGCGCTGGCCGGCCTCGCGATCGGCGCCGGGCCGCGGCCCCCGGACGAAATGGCGCTCGCGAGGTTCCGCGCGTGGCTGATGAAGTTCTATCCGTTTCGGCTGGCGGACGTGCTGGTGCCCGCCGCGGCGGCGATTGTGCTCGCCGGGATTGCCGTGCGTGTTGTGCGGGATGAGGCAGCTCAGATTGCGCCCGGACAGGATGACCCGCATCGACCGCCTGAAGGCGGTCACTACGAGCGGTCGGCTCAGCGGCAGGCGCTGGCCTGGGGCAGCTTCACGGGGTTGTTCGTGCTGGCACTGGTGCTTCCCGCAGTGGACCGGAAGCCGAGCCGCATGCCCGCGCGCGAGCTGGCCGACTGGAAAGACGCCTGCCGCTGGATCGACGCGCGGCTCCCGCAGGGCGCGGAAGTGCTGACGCCGACATCGAGCTGGGCGTTCAAGTGGTATGCGCAGCGGGCCGAGTACGTCAGCCGCAAAGACTGCCCGCAGGACGCAGCCGGCATCCTCGAATGGCGGCGGCGGATGAAGAACCGCAATCTGTGGCTGTCCGCGCTCTACCGGCGCTACCGCCACCGCTCATTTCCGCTGGCGCTCGCATCCATTGCCGAACGCTCGGGCGTCACGCATGCCGTGCTGAAGCGCGATCCAAGATCCCCCTGGCAGCCGCTATTTGCGAATCGCACATTCGCCGTCTACGCGGCCTCGCCGGACGCGCTCAGCGTTTCATTTAGCCGCAATACCGTTCAATGAGTCCGAAGTCGCAGGGCCGCTGGGGGTTGGGTGGCACTGGCAGCTTGCCTGCCAGTGGCGGGTGTTTCTCAC
>JAHWKJ010000568.1 GCA_019347905.1 Planctomycetota bacterium | reverse complement strand
AGAGAAAGACCGCCGCGTCTGGAGAGCGCATTGTAGCCTGCCCGCGAACAGCTACCCAGTCGCCAGCTATTCACCGGACGGCCGCTATCTCGCCGCCGGAGCGAGTGCTTTGGAATCGCAGCCGTTCGTGTGGGAGATTGCCACCGGCGACTTGATCTACCAGCATCCGAGAAGTGGCCCTCACAGCTTCGGCGGCTTCACGTCCGGAAATCGACTGCTCGTCGTCAAGGAGAACGTCGTGCAGTTGATCTCAGCGGAAAGCGGAGCCGTCGAGACCGAATGGCCGCTGGCAAGCGCGGTGTATTCTGGCCCGCCGGTCTTGCGGGGCGGCAGATTCTGCGGCCTCCTGGGCAGCGCCAGCGGCGCCTACTTCATGCTGGTCGTCGACCTTGCCACCGGGAAGACAACCACGCTCCCCCGCTATGCATTCGTATCGCCCGATGGAAGCCGCTACGCCGATAGACATAGACATACGTGGGCGCTGACGATCGGGCGGATCGATGGAACGACGATCAATGACGGCTTCGGTCTGGCCGATCTCCCCGGGGCGGTGGACCTGCAGTTGATCGGCGGGCGCTACCTGAGCACGCCGCGTGGCTGGTTCGACCTGGCGCGGGGGAAGATGGTGTCGGGTTTCCCAAAGGTTGCGATCGCGCTCCCGGACGGCCGGTTGCGGGCGGTCGTCGGAGGTCGCGTACTCGAGTGGAAGTCGGTCGAAGATCTGGACGGCGAGTTTCGCGTCGTGTGCGAGCTCGAAGACGCCAGCGCCTATGCCCGCGAACTCCGTTGGACCCGCGATGGCCGATTTGTGTGGGGGTTGGCGCGCGACAACAGTGGCCCCGCGATTGACGCCCGATTCTGGAACGCCGAGGACGGAACGCTCGTGCGGACCGCGGACCTTGCAAGCTGGAACCCCGCGGCGCCCTATTTGGGGATTCACGTCAGCCGCACAGGCAATGTTCTCGCAGTCAACCTTCACGGAGACCACGCCGTGTGGGATTTCGAACGCGGCGAGTCTCCTCGGCAATTCGACCGGGGAAGTGGAGGCGGCCGCGAGCAGATTTACGTCGTGACGGGCCTCTCGGACGACGGTCGCTGGCTTTGTAGCACGAACTCCAAATACGGCTTCGCCGACGTTTTTGTGCTGTACGGCACGAGCGACGGCAAGACGCGGGCCGTCATCGAAACAGGTCTGGGATCGTTCAGGTGCTACGAGGCCCTGGGACGCTTCTCCCCCACCGGCAACTACCTGCTGGCGGTCCGCCAGGTGTGGGATATCTCCGACGAACCGCAGCGGCTTTGGGAATGCCCCGAGCAGACAAATTCGGTCTTGGACGGATACCTCAACTGCGCCTGGTTCCCCGACGAAGAGCACGTCCTGATCTGCCAGGACGCCCAGTACCAGGTGTGGAACTGGCGGAACAACGAAAAGCTGCTGACGCTGTTCATGCTGCCGGGAACGAGGTGGGCCGCCGCCAACCACCAGACCGGCCACTGGACCGGCACGCCGCTGGCCTACCGCGACCTGCGCTGCCTGTTGAAAACGGCGGGCGGAAAGGCCGAGTGGCTCACGCCCCGCGAATACGAACAACGCACCGGCTTTGAACGCGACCCGTCGCGAGTCGGCCTCGATTTCGTGGCTCAGCTCTCCCGCCCGCTCGCCGGCGAACCGGGGCGTTGAGCTTCAGCCCCACGTGCGGCGGGCGTACTCGAAGTCTTCCTGCGTATCGATTTCGATGTACCCGCCGGGCGTGTCCACGTGCGCCAGACGCTCGCCGGCTTCGATCATGTCCTGCAAGAGGTGAATCAGGTACGCCTTCTCGAACGCGGCCGCCTCGCGAAATGGTCGGCCGGCGTACAACTCCCGGCAGCGCCGGTAGTGCCTGCGCAACAGGGCCGCGCCCCGCGCGGAGAACTTCGCCACCCCGGTGTACTCGCCGTGCGCGTCGCTTTCGGGAATCGCGCGGTGAATGCGCGTGATCGTGCCGTTCGCGACCGTCACCTTCTCGGCGTCGTCGGTGGGATGCTGTGCGCGGTGGGCATAGCGGGACAACCAGGCCGTATCCACCGAGAGTGCGATGTCCGCCTCCGACGCCACGAGCTCGCGGACGATGCCGGGGGTGAACAGGATGTCCGAATAGCAGCAGATGAACGGCCCGTCCATCAGGTCTTCGGCATGGAACAGCGATGCGAGGATATTGTTCCGCTCCCAGTCGGCGTTGTGGCGGAACGTGAGCTGCGGATACGCCTCACGGACCTTCTCGATCCGGTAGCCGCCAATGAAGGCAATTGTCTCGATGCCGTTCTGCCGGAAGGCGTCGAGGGTCCAGTCGAGGATCCGCTGCCCGCCGACCTCGGCGAAGCATTTGGGGACATCGGCGGTGGATGGCATCAGCCGGATGCCCCGGCCGGCGCCGATGATGATGGCACGCACGGTGGCTTGCTTCCTGTTTCTGTTGCACGCGAACGGGGTCAGACCCCTTCCCTCTCACGTCACCGCGCTCTCGGAGGGCACCGCCCGCGGCAGCGATTCCGGCCGCGATTGTTCGCTCGCGGCGGCAGCGCGGCCGCTGGCGTTCCACAAGAACGCCACCGCGACGGCCGCAGCCAGCGCCCAGCCGGCCCACGCATACACCGCGACCTGCCAGCCGTAGTGCTCGGCCAGGTAGGCCGTCAGCAGGTCGCCGGCAACCGCCGCACCGAGATACCCGAAAAAGTTGACGAACCCGGCGGCGGCGGCCTCCGTTCCCGGCCGCGCCAGGTCGGCCGGAGCCGTTCCCACCAGTAACACCTGCGGTCCAAAAATGCAAAAGCCGATGCACACCAACAGGCCCATCGTCGCGACGAACGACGCCCGCGCGACCGGCTCGTAGATCAGCGTCAGCCCCGCCAGGACCAGCAGCAAGCCGCAGATCACCGGCGCCCGCCGTCCGCCAAAGAAGCGGTCCGTCGCCCAGCCGGCGAGAATGGAACCGAACACGGCCCCCAGCGGCAGCACCGCGTATTGCACGGCCGAGTCCAGCACCGCCCCGCGATCGACGGCGGCACTGCCCGCCGGCAGCAGTCCCTCATCGATCGCCGCAACTACCTGTTTCTGTGCGGTGTCGTCGACGAGGTCGAGCGCGAGCAGTTCGTCAAGGCGGCCGCGCTCGAAGTCGGTCAGCGAAGTGCCGGTGAGGGCCCCGGCGATTTCGGCGCGCTGCGTTTTGGCCCGTTCGATCGCCGCCAAATGCGACACGCCCCAGTCGATAAAGCCGTACCGGCAGGCGTTCAACATCCCCAGCGAGATCGCCAGCAGCCACAACGCCGGGTTCGTCAGCGTCAGCCGCATGGTTTCGAGAAAGCTGCCGCCCCCTTGCCGGTCCCGTCGTGCGGCAGCGCCGGCGGCAGTCCCACCCGCGTGGTGCGCGGGAGATTCGCGCAGGAATGCCAGCATCACGGCGGCGGAGGCCACCAGAATCAACGGCGGCAGCCACAAGGCCCCGCGCCAGCCCATCAGCCACACCGAGAAACCGGAAACCAGATACGTCAGTCCCGCCGTCACCTGGTAGCCGGTGCCCACGATCCCGATCGCCCGGCCGCGCCGCAACACGGGAATCCAGTTGCCGATGACGCGCACGCAGGGCGTCCAGCCCATCGACTGCGCGTAGCCGTTCATCGCCCAGACGAACAGGAAGAAGTACACGCCCGTGCCGAAACCGAACAGCACGTTCAGCGCCGCCGAGGCCAGCATCCCGATCGCCAGCATCTTGCGGGCGGAGAACTGCTCCGAGAGCTGCCCGTTGACGAACTGCCCGACGCCGTAGGCGACCTTCAACCCCAGGAGCACCACGCCCATGCGGGTCTTGTCGAGGCCCAGCTCGCTCTCGATGCCGGGCAGCGCCGCCGAGAGATTCGTGCGGCAGAAATAGAACGCGCCGTACGTCAGCCACACCGTCCAGATGAGCTGGTTCTCCCCCGGCCGCGCGGCGAGCGCCGGTTCGTCCTCCGGATGAGAGTCCATGGCGGCAGAAGTCATCGAACTCCAGCGGCATCCCCGATCGAGCCGAAAGTCTCAGCCCTATGGAACCCGAATGGTCAGCGCCGATCAAGCCACTGACTGGCAA
>JAHWKJ010000567.1 GCA_019347905.1 Planctomycetota bacterium | reverse complement strand
AGGGTTGAGGGTTGAGGGTCAGACGCAAGCGGTTGCGAGGATTCTTTCTGGCTCTCGACACTCGACTCTGGACTCTCGACCCTCCCCCACTCGCTGCCTTGTGTCAGGTACAGATCCGGCCAGCCGTCGCCGTCGTAATCGAGCACGGCCGCGCCGCCGCCCGTGAACTCGTACATCTGCCGCATGCCGCGCGACGGGTCCCCGCCGTTGAAGTACTGGAAGTTGATCCCGGCAGAATTTGCGGCGTGGCGGAATGAAGTAGACGGGTCGCTCCGCGACCCGACCGCCGGCCGCGGAGCGGCCGGTCTACTTTGATCGGCGAGAGCCGGCTGTTGCGACTCTGAAGTGCTCTTTGTCGGCCAGCGCGGCAGCGGATACTCCGAGAGATCGATCGCGGCCACGGGATTGAATTCCGCCGCCGTGCGCTCCGTCGCGGGCATGCTCGGCAGCTTCGCATCCAGTCGCGAGAGCATCTCCGTCGGCCACGCGAGCTTTGCATCCTCACTGATCGCCAGGCGACACCAGCCGGCGGCCTCCCCGAGCAAGCCCAATTCCTCTGCCAGTTCCGCGGCCGATCGCATGGCGGGTGGGGCCTCGCCGGCCGCGGCCTTCACAGCGTTGAGGTAGCCGTGCAATCGCTCGGCCCGCTGGAGAAAACGCAGCGCCGCGTCTGTCCGGCCGGCCGATGTCAGCAGACGCCCGAGCTGGTTGTTCGCTTCGGGGCGGTTGGGGTCGCGGCGGAGAGCTTCCCAGTAACAGCGGGCGGCGGCGCGGGGCTGAGCATGACTGTTCGACCAACTCCCGCGTAAGGTCCATAGCCCCGGATGCTCGTCGGCCTCTGCCGGCAGGCGGGCGTGCCAGTCCAGGAAATCGGCTTCCGCGGCGTGTTCGAGCAGCACGGTGCCCAGGTCGACATGGGCTTCGACGAACGATGGTCGCAGGGCGATCGCCTGTTCGAGCAGCCGCCGAGCTTCCGCGTCATCGTGCTTTTCGACCGCCAGCCGCGCCATTCCGGTGAGCGCCGCCGGATCCGTCGGGTCGGTGCGGTAATACTCGGGGACAGTCTCGGGGTTCTCGAGCGCCTGCTCGCCCAGCGCCAGCAGAATCAGATGCTGATACTGAAACTGCCCGGAGCGGATAACCGCCAGACGATGCGGAATCTGCTCCCAGGCGCGCGAGGCCAGACCCAGCGCGTACGCCAGATGATCGTTCGCCGCGAACGCTTCCCGGTCGATCTCCAACGCGCGGCGATACTGCTCTTCGGCCGGTGACAGGCGTTTCAGTTCCAGCAGGAGAATATCTCCGGCCTCGGTGCGGGCGGCGAGGGCTTCGGCGCTGCCGTCATCGCCGATGAGCTCGTAATGCGCCAGCGCCTGCTCGAACCGCCGCTGCTTCGCCGCCGCCCGCGCCGCCAGCAGTGCCGCGGCCGGATCGGTGCTGCGCGAGAATGCGCTGGCGGCGAGATCCTCGGCGAGCGCATACTCGCCGCGCTTGAAGGCCTCGGTCGCGCTGCGGAACTGGCCTTCCGCTCCGCCGCGTCGTCCGAACAGAAAGGCCGCCGCCAGCGCCGCGGCCGCAAGTGCGAGGACGAGGCCCAGCCGCCAGCTCGGCCGACGCTCTGGAGGATGCAAAGATTGAGAGCCAGATGTGGACAAGGTGCCGATTCGAAAGGTTTCGACGCAGAGTGAATCACGTCCCCGCCGCAGCCGCTTCCGCTGGCGCGACGATGGCTCCCAAACCGGGCGCAACGGCGATCTGCCGCCGCACTTCCCGCACCGTCTCGGCCAGGGCTTCCAGCCGCGTCACTTGCAGGCCCACGTCGCGGCAGGCGCGTTCCAGCTCCGGGAACAGGCCGCGCGAAAGCCGCGCCTGCGCGAGGTCGGCTGCCAGCGATTCGATCCGCCCCGAAAGCCCCCGCCGCAGCCGCCGCGTGAACAGCATCACCAACAGCCCCGTCCACAGCAGGAAGAACACGCCGGCCGCGACGTAGAACTCGAGCGACAACATCGGCAGGGTGCGCTCGACCGGTCCCGCGACCAGTTCGCGCAGAAACGAATCCCAGAAGAAGTTCTTCCCCACGCGATACAGCACGAAGCCGACGTACACGAGAAACAGGAACTCGTACCGCAGCCGCGTGAAGAAGCCGCTGTTACGCACCGCCAATTCGCCGATAATCTCATCGACGCGTCGGCCGGCATCTCCCAGGAACTGTTCTTCGACCCGCGCCGCCTGATCGCGGAGGCTGTCGAGCGAGGCCTCTTCCACCAGCGACGGATCGAGGCCGGCCGAGGTAACGTAGCCGGCGATCACGAACTGCGATTCGCGGAGCAGGTTGTCGTCGAGTCCAAAGGCATCGACCTGCCGCAGCCGCTCCTCGGCCTGGTCCTGCTGCCTGCGCGACTTGAGCCACCGCCCGCCCTGCAAGACGCCGATGAGCGCCATCTGGGCGGTGTTCCGCGCCCGGAACAGCGACATCGAGGCAATGAAGTTCCCCAGCCCGTTGTAGAACCGGAGCACCGCCGAGAATGGGCTGAAGCCCCAGATCTGCGTCACCGATGCCAGCAGCCGCCGCTCCCACAGGTTGCGGCTGACCATCAGGTCGTCGCGAAGCTGCCGCGTGAGCTTCGCCACGAGGTTCCGCCGCTGTTCTTCGAGGGCCGCTTCGAGCTGTTCGACGTCCGGCTGTCGGCCGGCAAGCTGCCGGCGGCACGATTCCAGTGCCCCGTGCACCAGGTCGATGAGGTTGGCCCGGCGGATGCGGACGCGCTCGGCGGCGGCAAGCTGCGTCGTCAGCACGTCCAGCAGCCGGCTGAAATCGCCCGACGGACGCTGGCCCGCCGCCTGTTCTTTCAGGGCGACGAGCGAATCGACGAAGAACATCTCCGGCACTTCGTAACGGCCGGAAAGTTGATGCCGCCAGTCGTCGCGGATATCGGCGTCGCACTCCGCGTGCGTCTGCACGAACAACAATCGGCAGCCCGTCGCCGCCTCGAACAACTCGTCGCCCACACGGGCCGAGCGGTACTTCTGCTGCGTCGAGCAGTACAAGAGCACATCGCAGTGCGGCAGCAATGCGTGCAGCCGCGCCAGGTTGCTGCCGGGCGAATCGGTCTCGCTGGTATCGGGATCGGGGCAGTCGACGATGACGATATCGCGGAGAATGGGCGCTTCGATGCGGGCGATCTCGAAATCGTCCAGCGGCAGCCCCAGCGACTCCAACTCGACCTCGGGATGCACGATCAGCACGGGCCGCGTCGTAGTCGGCCGCTGCCTCCCCGTGCGGGTGACGTCGCGGCCTACGAGCGCGTTGACCAGCGAGCTTTTGCCGGTGCCGGTGCCGCCGAAGGTCGCCACGACCAGCGGCGCTTCGAGCCGGATGCGCAACGTCTCGACCCGTGCAAGCAGCCGCCGCACCAGCGCCCGGCAGCGGTTCATGGGCTGCCAGGGCGACTCGGGCTCGGCCCAGCGCCGGAGCCGCTCGACCAGCTCATCGGTCTGAGCGAGGAGTTCGAGTTGTGCGAGTTCGGGAGCGGTCGCGGACATGAGGTGGCGGTGGTTTACGGAGCGGTTTCAGCGCTTTGAAGCTTCGAGAATTGTCAGACCGACAATTTCTTCTCCGGGGCGATGCACGATAACGCCATTGTCCAGCAGTTTGCTGGCCGTGGCCTTCTGAGGACGCCGAAAGCTCAGGTACAGCACATCGGCCTCGTCGTCGAAGTCGACCTGGAACCTGCGCCCAGGCAGATCGACCAGGCTGGGGACGGCGCGCAGAATGGCCGCGATGTCGGCTCTCCGAATCACCTGTCGTTCATGGTCCGATGTCATAGTCGCTGGAGATGTGATATCTCTCCCATGGGAAACTTCCCGTGTGCAAGGCGAAATACGGCGTTGGGATTTCCAGCCCGAGAAGGCGAAGCGCTTCCTGCAAAACATCGCCCTCGCGCTCTTCCGCCCCACTGCCTGAGTATTCCAAGTATCGAGGGACTCCCCGAGAGTCGCCCACTGGAATTCGCAACAACAGTCGTTCTGGAAAGCACCAAGCAAACACGAATTCGACATCACCGCCCCACCTCAAGCAGAACTAAGCCATCCCAGGCAAGCAAGTCATAGC
>JAHWKJ010000566.1 GCA_019347905.1 Planctomycetota bacterium | reverse complement strand
CGAGCGCCGCGCCAGCGTCGGGTCGTGCAGGCTCGTGACCAGCGTGCGGCCGTCCTGCCTCGCGGCGCTCCGCAGCAGGACGAGCAGGTGCTCGGCGCGCGCCGGGTCGAGCGAGGCGACCGGCTCGTCGGCGAGCACCAGCGCCGCGTCCTGCACCAGCGCGCGGGCGAGCGCGACGCGCTGCTGCTCGCCGCCGGACAGGTCCGCGACCCGGTCCGCGAAGCGGTCGGCCAGGCCCAGGCGCGCGACGGCGGCGCGCGCGGGCGGGTGCTCCAGCGGGAGCACGAGCGCACCGAGGGAGCGCAGCGCCGACCAGCGGCCGAGGGCGCCGGCCTGCACGTTGTGCTTGACCGACAGCTGCGGCACCAGGTCGAGCTGCTGCGGCAGCAGGCCGACCAGCGTCGGGAGCTCGCGCCTGCTGCGCAGCAGGGACAGGTCTCGGCCGCCCACGGACACCGTTCCGGTCGCCGGCGCCAGCTGACCGGCGAGCAGCCGCAGCAGGCTCGTCTTGCCCGCCCCGCTCGGTCCGACCAGGGCGACGGCCTGCCCCCGCGGCACGCTCCAGCAGAGCGCTTCGCGAGCCGCCCGGTTTCGTCCGCAGAAGGCCGGCACCAGGCTCCGGCCTTCCAGCGGCAGGGGCCTGCGTCCGTTGAACTCCGACGGGTACTCTGCCCCCGCCAGCTCCACGCACGTCGGCATGATGTCGATCACGTGACCGACTTCGCCGACGAATTCGCCGCTCTCGTCGATCACGGCGGGCCAGCGGGCGATGAGCGGCGTGCGGATGCCGCCTTCCCACGCGGTGAGCTTTGTGTCGCGAAGCGGCGTATTACTAACGTTCGCCCACGCCAGGCCGTAAGCGGCGAATGTGTCATGCGGCCCGGGCACATTCTCCGGCCCGCTGCCGGGGCGGATCGGCACGCCGTCCCGCCGCCACTGGTCATTCCGGGCGTTCGGGCTGAATCCGAACCCGCTGGTGGTGGGCGCGATGCCGCCGTCCGGCGCCGCGCCATTGTCGGACAGGAACATTACCAGCGTGTTCTTCTCGACGCCGGCGTTTTCCAGTGCATCGAGAATCCGCCCCACGCCGCGGTCCACGCCGGCCACCTGCGCCGCGTACACCGCCATCCGCTCGGCCTGCCAGTCCTTGTGCGGGCTGTTTGTCCAATCCGGAACCTGAGCCGGCCTCGGCGACAGCCGCCAGGCCTCTGGAATCAGCCCCATTTCCCGCTGCCGCTCGAAGCGGGCCGCCCGCCAGTGTTCCCAGCCGTGGCGCCGGTAGCGCTCCCGGTGCGGTGCGATGTCGGCCTCGCGGGCGTGCAGCGGCCAGTGCGGTGCGATGTAGGCGACGTAGAGAAAAAACGGTCGGTCGTCCCGCGCCGCCTCGTTGAGGAACTCGACGGCGTAATCAGTGAAAGCCTCGGTCATGTAAAAGCCGCTCTCGGGAAAGCTCCACCGCCTGGCGTCCAGGTAGAACGGGTTATTCTCAACCTCGTGGAAGTAGCTGATCTTGCCCTGGCACATCGGGCCGAAGAAGCGGTCGAAGCCGCGTTCGAGGGCCGGATCGCGGCCCTGCCACTTCCCGACCATCAGCGTGCGATAGCCGGCCGCCTGCAGCACCTCCCCGATCGTGACGCAGCGGCTGAAGTCCTTCGGCTCGTTCCAGCGGTCGCCGCGATGCCCGACCTGCTGGCAGTACAGGCCCGTGAGCAGCGAGGCGCGGGTCGGGCCGCAGATGGCGTTGTTGTAGAACTGCGTGAACCGCAGCCCCTGGGCCGCCAGCGCGTCGATGTGCGGCGTCGGGATTTCGCCGCCGTAGCAGCCGGGATCGGACCACCCCATGTCGTCGGCCATCACCAGCACGATGTTTGGCCGGCCTGTCGCTGGCGCCGCGAAGCCATCCGCTGACAGCAGGACGATCGAGAGCACAATGGCCAGAAGCTGGATTCTCATTGCTTTCGCCGTAACCGTTGATGAGACGGAGCTGGAGTGGCGGAGCCGCAGCCTCACATGAGCGTCCGCCCGATGCTACCGAGAACGAGCCGGTTGGCTTCGGCCAGTTTGTCGGCGTCGGCGCGGCCGGCCGGGCAGCATTCTTCAAAGATGATGAAGCAGGAGCCTTCGGCCTCATCCGACGGAACGCAAGGGATCTCTTCCCGACGAGCGGCAGCTTTCGGTGCCGGGGCTCGCCAGAATCAATTCTCCACGCCTGAGTCGTCATGGCTGCGATTCCACTGGCGCTTGAGCCATTTGGAAAAGATCTCTCCGCCGTCAGCATCGTCCGTCGCGCGGCGATCGATCAGGCTCAGGTCCTGCGACTGCACCAGCCGCCGCACCAGTTCGTCCCGCTTCTCGTCGGCGCCGCGGGGCGCGACGACCGACGGATGAACCACCACGCAGTCCCACTCCTGGGCTCCGAAGCTCAACGACCAGTTCATGATCCACGTCCGGGGAATGGCAGGCTGAGGCGGCTCCACGTTGTACAGCGAAACGCACTTGCCGGTGATGGTCCACGCAATCTCTTCCGCAATGAACTTGTGCCCCGCCATGTTGGGGTGGATTTCGTCGCTCATCGTCAGCCGCCATTCCAGCGGATCGCGGAGGTGCACCGCTTCGAAGGCCTCAAAGCAGTCGCACAGGGGAACGGCCTCTTCGCGGCTCACCCGGCGGACGGCTGCGCAGTACGTCGCCAGAGTTTCACCCGCCCGCCCGGTGCCGATGACCGAATTCGGCGTGCACAGGACGACCTCCGCGCCGGCGGACCGGCACCTGCGGACGATCTCCCTCAGGTTGTCACGGTATTCGTCCAGCGGCACGCGGGACATGTCGTTGAGGCCGAACATCACGCTGACCACATCCGGCTTGTGCGCGAGCACATCCCGCTCAATCCGCTCCAGAGCCTCGCGGGTGGTGTGGCCGCTGATGCCGGCATTGACGGCCTTCATGTCGGCTTTCGGAAAGAGGCGCTCCAGTGCCAGCTTCAGCATGTCGGTGTAGGCCCGCCGACCGCCGGTGTGATAGTAGAGGCCGGTGACGCTGTCGCCGAAGCACACGATCGTCACGGGTCTGCCGGCCTCCAGTGCCACCGCGATCTGCGGCAGCGCCGGCTTCGCATTCGGCTCGGTCCAGATGGCCCGTTTGCAGGAGCGCTTTAGCACCTCCAGCACGACGGGCAGCAGCGTGGCGGCGATTTCCTCGTGGCCGCGAGGATTGGGATGGCAGCCGTCGGTCGTCCAGTCCCGCAGGTTCTGACCATCGTTCTCCGCCGCGGTCCAGTCGGTGAAATGGTCCACCAGCGGCAGCCGGCATTCCCGGGCGACGTCACGGCAGGCTTCCATGTAGCGTTCCAGGCGGAGATTGGGATGCTCGCCAGCGCCGTTCGGGGCGGCGTCGCGGGCCCAGCGCGGCTCGGTCATCAGGACCGGCTCGATGCCCTGCCGCAGAAGCTCCTCGACGATCGCCCGCAGGTTCTGCCGATACGCTTCGACCGTCAGGCGGCTGTTTCTCTTGCCCCGATCGACATAGCTGTCATTCGTCCCGTACATGACTGTCACGATTCTCGGGCGACGGCCGATAACGTCTTTCTCCAGCCGCTTCAGAGCCCCTTCGGTCCGCTCGCCGCCAACGCCGGTATTGACCACAGAGGCCGCAATGCCCCTGGTCCGCAGTTCGCGTTCGACGATCGCGGCGAACGTCTCCTCGGGCTTCACCCCCGGCCGCACGCCTTTGGTGATCGAATCGCCCAGCGCGACAATTGTCACAGGAGAGTCGGCGCCGGCCGCGTCCGGTGCGCTCACGTCGCCGGCACTGGCTGAGGAAGCGATCAGCACCGCGAGCAGCACGTGAGCGGTGACTGGCCGGAGCTTCATCACTTTCAGTTTCATGAAGACGCTTACCCTCGGTTCAGACTCGCGATTCCAGCACCACTAGCGCGTCGGGCAGTTCGTTGACGTCGCCGGTTTCGCGGGGCAGCACCGCCGCTAAGCGCTCGCCCGCTGCGGCAATCGTGTCGCAGAACGCTGCGGCCAATCGTCCGCTGCGCAGATCGGCCGTCAATCGATCCCGCAGTTCATCCAGCACCGGCTGGCCGAGCTTTTCGGCAACCGTCTGATCGGCG
>JAHWKJ010000565.1 GCA_019347905.1 Planctomycetota bacterium | reverse complement strand
CCTGCTGTACAAGCCCACGCACGGCGACGAGCACGGTGGCGGCGAGCGGTTCGAGCCGAGCGGCTGGGAGCACCGACTACTGTTGCGATGGATCGAAGCCGGGGCACGCGGCGCAGCGGGCGAACCGCGAAAGCTCATTCGCTTCGACGTGACGCCGGCGGAGGTGATCTTCGACAACCCCCCCCAACCCCCCCTTAGTAAGGGGGGGAGTCTTGGAGTGCCCCCCCTTGCTAAGGGGGGGCAAGGGGGGGTGGTTCGCTTGAAAGCCGTGGCGGTCTGTTCCGACGGATTTCGCGAAGACGTGACGCGGCTGACCCGCTTCCGCACCAACGACGACGCGGTAGCGGAGGTGACGCCGGAAGGAGTCGTCCGCTCGACCGGCCCCGGCGACACGCACGTGGTGGCCTTCTACGACAACGGTATCTTCGCCGTCCCCGTTCTGCGGCCGGTCTCCGACCGCACCGGGCCGCGCTACCCGCAACTGCCGGCGCCAACGAAAATCGACGAGCTGATTCTCGCGAAGCTGGCCAAGCTAGGCATCGTGCCCTCCGAACCGTGTAGCGACGAGGAGTTTCTGCGGCGCGTCGGGCTGGATCTGATCGGGACGCTGCCGACGCCGGCCGAGATCGAGGCCTTCGTGGCCGATCCCTCGACGGACAAGCGGGCCCGCAGAGTGGACGAACTGCTCGAGACGCCCGCGTACGCCGAGTGGTGGACGGTGCTCTTGTCCGACCTGACGGGGAGCAACGCGCAGTATCTCGGCACGACGGATATGAACCAGCCGGCCGCCAACCAGTGGAACGCCTGGATCCGCCGGCGCGTGAGCGACAATGTCGGCTGGGACAAGATTGCCGCGGGCCTGGTGCTCGCCCAGAGCCGCCGACCCGGCCAGCCCTACGACGATTATGCGGCCGAGCAAAGCGCCTATCTGCGGCAGGAGTCCCCGGCCGATTTCACGGCCCTCGACAACCCGCTGCCCTATTACTGGTTCCGCTCGAACAGCCAGTTACCGGAAGAGCGGGCGCTCTCGTTCGGGTACATCTTCCTGGGCGTGCGGCTGGAGTGCGCCCAGTGCCACAAGCACCCGTTCGACCAGTGGTCGAAGCAGGACTTCGAGCAGTTCACGCGGTTCTTCGGCCGGGTGAAGGCGGGCGTTTCGCCGGAAGCGCGTGAGGCCCAGATGCAGCTCAAAACGAAGCTCGGCGTGCCGGACAAGCTCGACACGGCGGCGCTTCGCCGGCAGATGTACCTGCGGGTCTCGGCAGAGGGCCGGCCGATTCCGTGGAACGAGGTCTGGATCGAGCCGCCGGGCGAAGAGCCGGATATGGCGCGGCTGTTGGGCGGCGACGAGTTCGATCTGTCGGAGTTCCATGATCCGCGCGAGCCGCTGATGGCGTGGCTGCTGGATCGCGACAATCCGTACTTCGCTCGGGCGTTCGTCAATCGCGTCTGGGCGCACTACTTCGGCGTGGGCATCGTCGATCCGCCGGACGATTTCAACCGGGCCAATCCGCCCTCCAACGCGGCGCTCCTTGACTGGCTCTCCCACGATTTCGTCGAGAGCGGCTACGACATCAAGCGGCTGCACCGCACGATCACCGGCAGCCTCGCGTACCAGCGAAGCTGGCGGCCCGACGGGACGAACCAGCGGGACGAGCGCAACTTCAGCCGGGCTTTGATCCGGCGGTTGCCCGCGGAGGTGACGATCGACGCGATCCTGCAGGCGACGGCGGGCGACCCCCCCCAGTCCCCCCTTAGTAAGGGAGGGAGTGGCGCATTTCCCCCCCTTACTAAGGGGGGGTTAGGGGGGGTGGCGGCGGCCCGCGTCGAAGACCGCAAGATCGCCCAGCATCCAAAGTCGATCCAGGTGCGCGGCATCGACTATTCCCTGCTGATCTTCGGCAAACCGCTACGGACGACGAACTGCGACTGCGAGCGGCGATTGCAACCGACGCTGCTCCAGACGCTCTACGTCCGCAACGATCACGAAATGCTGGGCTGGCTGGAGCGCAAGGACGGCTGGCTCGCCCAGGTGGCCCGGGAGTTCGGCACACCACTCGACGCGGAAGTTGCCGCCACCTCCTCTTCCCCCCTTACTAAGGGGGGGCCAGGGGGGGGTGAGGTTAGTGCACCGCCCACAGCCGCCCGCATCGACGAGCTGATCCGCTCCGCATGGCTGCGAACGGTCAGCCGCCCGCCGACTGACGCGGAACGACAGCGGGCACGCGAGCACCTCGCTGCTTCAAAGAACGTGGCGGAAGGTCTGCGCGACCTCTTGTGGGCGCTGCTGAACACGCAGGAGTTTCTGACGAATCATTGACGGACGCAAAGTAGCCGGGTCGCTCCGCGACCCGAATTCTCCGGTCGCAGAGCGACCGGTCTACTTTCCGCAACTGGAAACCACGACATGCTCCATCGCTACTGCGACGGCCTCTCGAGGCGCGACGCGCTGCACGTCGGCTGGCTCGGCCTCGCCGGGCTGTCGCTGACCGACTGGCTACGATTCGCAAACGCGGAGTCACAGCCCGCGCAGAGCAGCACCGCCGATGCCGTGCTGTTCGTGAACCTCGCCGGCGGTCCCTCGCACCTCGATACGCTCGACATGAAGCCGGAGGGGCCGGTCGAGACCCGCGGTGAGTTCGCGGCCATCCAGTCGAAGCTGCCCGGCCTCGCCGTCTGCGAGCATCTGCCGAAGCTCGCGCAGGCCATCGACCAGTTCACGCTGCTGCGGGGAATCAGCCACACGACCGGCGACCATCCGCAGGGGCAGGCCTACATCGCGACCGGCAATCGCCCCAGTCCCGCGGTGAAGTACCCGTCCTATGGCTCGATCGTCTCGAAGGAGCGGCCCGGCCGGCCTGACATGTCGTCGTACGTGGCGATTCCCCAGACGGAGTGGACGGCCGGCTACATGGGCGACGGCTACGCCCCGTTTCAGACGAACGCCGTGCCGCGGCCGGGCGAGCCGTTCGCGGTCCGCGGCCTCACGCTCGCGCCGGGCGTTACGCTGGAGAAGGTGAACCGCCGCGAAAAGCTGCTGAAGGACCTCGACGTGGCGTTCCGCGAAGCCGATACCGACAGCCGATTGCTGGAGGCCTTCGACACGTTCGGGCGGCAGGCGCACAGCATGGTCACCTCGCCGCGGACGCGCTCCGCCTTCGACGTCAGCCTCGAAACCGAGAGCTTGCGCGGGTCTTTCGCCGACGACGAACTGGGCCAGAGCCTGCTCTTGGCGGTGCGGCTGATCGAGCACGGCGTGCCGTTCATCACGGTGACGAACGGCGGCTGGGACACGCACCTCGACAACTTCACCGGCCATCAGAAGCTGCTGGGGCCGCTCGACGCTGGCGTGACGGCGGCGGTGTCGGCCCTGCGGGAGAAGGGCCTGCTGGAGCGGACGCTGGTGGTGATCATGGGCGAATTCGGCCGCACGCCAAAGATCAACCCCAATGTGGGCCGCGACCATTACCCGCGGGTCAACTGGTGCCTGGTGACGGGCGGCGGCGTGCGTCCGGGCCAGCTTGTGGGCGCCACCGACGAGGGCGGCGAAGCGCCCACCGACGAAACCGACATCCGGCCCGACGACATCGGGGCGACGATCCTGCACGCGCTGGGCATCGATCACGAGTTGGAGTATTACACCGAGACCGGCCGACCGGTGAGCCTGATTCCGCACGGGCGCGTGCTTCACCATCTGTTCGGCTGAGTCCCCGTGCCGCATGTAATCCGAATGCGTCGAAGCGACCTCGTGGACTGCTCGATGGCCGACGGCGTGTCCCACGAACGCCTGTTCCGTGGCTATACCGCCGTGCGCGAGGCCCTACTGGCCGCGCGGAACATTCACGGCTACTGGACCGGCGAGCTGTCGACCTCCGCGCTCTCGACCGCGACGGCGGTGATGGCGCTCGAAATGATCCGCCGCGCCGGCCGCGGGCCGGATGGGCGGGCGCATGAAGCACGCCTCGAACCGCTGATCGCCGGCGGCGTGCGCTGGCTGGCCGAACACCAGAACGCCGACGGCGGCTGGGGCGATACGACCAAGAGCGTGAGCAACATCTCGACCACGATGCTTGCCCACGCCACCTTCCACGCGACCGCCAAAGCTCCCCCCCTTCCTAAGGGGGGGCTGGGG
>JAHWKJ010000071.1 GCA_019347905.1 Planctomycetota bacterium | reverse complement strand
TCAACGTCGCCTTTCCGGGCGTGGACGGCGAAACACTGCTGGTCTCGCTCGATCTGGCCGGCATCGCCTGCTCGCTGGGCAGCACGTGCGCGAGCGGCTCCGCCGAGCCGGCGCCGGTGCTGGTGGCGATGAATCGTCCGCCGGAAGTTTACCGCTCGAGCGTGCGGTTCTCCGTCGGATACGAAAACACGGACGCCCAGATCGACGAAGCGGCCGAACGCATCGCCGCCGTCGTCGAGCGGCTGCGGAACAATGCGGAATGATTGTCCTGAGTTGTGCAGGCGAAGGAGCACACGGCATGGCTCAGTTCGTTTCGGACCGCATGGAGGCCCACCCCTTTCTCGTGCTGCCCGAGAACCGCTTCGCCTTCACCGCGATCGAGCGGCTGGCGGGTTCGGCCGGCGGGGAGGGTCGGCTCGGCGGCGCTCGCGAAGCGCGGCTCGTGTTCCTCTGCGGTCCCGCCGGCTGTGGGAAGTCGCATCTGGCCCGCTACCTGCTACGCCGCGCACGCAGCGGGCACGCGCCGCTCTCCGCGAAGTCCGTCACGGCCGCCGAGTTTGCCGCGGAATTGGCGGAGGCGTCCGTCGCCGGCTCGGTCCCAAAGTTCCAGGCGCAATACCGTGAACTCGACCTGCTCGTCTGCGAGGATCTCGGGGGAATCGCCGGACGCCGCGAGAGCCTCGACCAGCTCGCCACGCTGGTCGATACGATCCTGCGCGGCGGCGGGCGCGTGCTGTTGACCTCGCGCGTCCCGCCGCGGGAACTGGCTGACGCGCCGCCGCGGCTCGTCAGCCGCTGTCGGGGCGGTGTCCTCGCGGCAGTACAGCCGCCGGAACTCGACAGCCGCCGCAAGCTGCTCGCCCAATTCGCTTCCTTCGGGCAGACGCCGCTCGGTGGTGCGGCCATCGAACGGCTGGCCGCAGCGCCGGCCACACCGCGGGATCTGCTGGCTGCACTGGGGCAACTCGAAGCCCGCGCCCGGATCGAGCGCGTCCCGCTCGACGAGCAGTTGATTTCCCGGCACCTGGACGGCGACGGTGAACCTCCCGCCGCCACACTGGCGGATGTCGCGCGGGCTGTGGCCCGGCATTTCCGCGTGGGCCTGGCGCGGCTGCGAAACGAGACGCGAGAGCGGGAGCTGCTTGTTCCCCGCCGTTGTGCGATGTATCTCGCCCGGGAGCTGACGGGACGCCCGCTGGAGGCGATCGCCCGCTACTTCGGCCGCAGGACGCACAGCACCGTCGTGCATGCGTGCCAGGAGTTCCTCAGATCGATGGTCGACGATCCATCGCTGCGGAACGACGTGGCGGATGTCCGGGCGGCTCTCGGCGCCTGCGGCGCGTGGCGACGCAAGCCGCGGTGAGCCCCCAGCGCGGCCTCGCTTCGCTCGGCCGCAACCAAATTGAACAGAAGGCAACGGAGATAACGAAGGCTGGGCCGACCAAGGTGCTCAGAAACTCCCGCTCCGTTTCCTTCGTTTGCTCCTGTTCAACTTCTTCGCCGTCTTGAAGAATCTGCGCAAGCGACAAAACTTTGAAACGTTAGTAGCACAGACGCATCTGGACTGCCTCTGCCCATCGCGCCTACCATTTCGCTGAACGGGGTCAGACCCCTTTGCGGACGAGCGATGAGGAACTTGGGCAAACGGCTGGACCGCAAACGGGTCTGACCCCTTCGCTGCACGACACGACCATCCAAACCGGAAAAGGAGTTTCCGTGCCCGCCAATCCTGTGACGATCGGATCGTTCGCGTGCGGCCGCGGACGGCCGCTGGTGTTCATTGCCGGACCGTGCGTCATCGAAAGTGAAGAGCTCGTGATGCACGTGGCGCGGCGGCTGGCCGAGGAAGCGGCGCGGCTCGACGTGCCGCTGGTCTTCAAGAGCAGTTTCGACAAGGCGAATCGCACCAGCATTCACAGCTTTCGCGGGCCGGGACTGGAGAAAGGACTGGGCATTCTCGCCCGCGTGAAACAGGAGACGGGCCTCCCGGTGACCACCGACATTCACGAGGCATCGCAGGCTGCCCCCGCGGCCGAAGTCTGCGACATTCTGCAGATTCCGGCCTTCCTCGCGCGGCAGACGGACCTCGTTCATGCCGCCGCGGAAGCGACCGCCCGCCGCGGCGGCGTCATCAATGCCAAGAAGCCGCAGTTCATCGCTCCGGAAGACGCTGTGCACATCGTCCGCAAGTGCGAAGAGGCCGGCAACCCGAATGTGCTGTTGACGGAGCGTGGCACGACCTTCGGTTACGGCCGCCTGGTGAACGACATGCGCTCAATCCCCATCATGCACAGCCTCGGCACGCCCGTCGTCTACGACGCCACGCACAGCGTGCAGACGCCCGGCGGCGCCACCACTGGCGGGCAGCGGCAGATGATTGCACCGCTGGCCCGCGCCGCCGTCGCCGCCGGCGCCGATGCCGTGTTCTTCGAGACGCATCCCGATCCCGACCGGGCCCTCTCCGACGGCCCCAACATGATTCCCCTCGACGAGCTGCCGGCGCTGGTGGCTTCGCTCGTGAAGCTGCGAAACCTGGTGAACGGCATGTTATGATGGGCTGGAAGCTGGATCTTCCGGTTTCCGTCCGCCTCTCACGTCCTCAAACCTTTCATTTCTTCGAAAACGCCAAGCATGTCAGCGTGTTCTGCGGGAGGGGAACGTCCCCGGCACAAGTTTTTCGTCGCTCGGCCGGCGTGGCTCATCGCGATATTGTTGCCGGCGGTGTGGCTGGCTTCGGGCTGCGATACGGCTGAAACGATCACTTCGGGCGATACAACGGCCCGCGGGCCGCAATCGTTGCGCCCGATGATCGATCCGGACCAGTGCCGCGATCTTGTCGACCGCGCGCTGAACATGCTGCATCCGGAGCGGCTGGGCATCACGGCCGACCGCAAGACGGCCGCGGGCGTGCTCAATCAATGGGCGCTGGGCTGCGGCGGCGTCGCATCGCTGCCGGCGGAATCCGGCGACGTGCTGGAGCGGCTGCTCGCACCGGAAGTGCTGCAGCGTCTGCGGGCGGAACTGTTTTCCGGCCGCGATTGTTCCCACGTCCGCAATTGTCTGTTGATGAAAGCGATCGTGGATTTCGCCGGCGCCGTCGACAGCGATCTGGAACGGGTGGGCGAGCTGTTCGACTACGTCGTGCGCAATGTGCAGCTCGAGGATCAGCCGCCGGAAGGGCTGCCGCTGACGCCGTATGAGATCCTGCTGTTCGGTCGCGGGGCCGCCGAAGACCGGGCGTGGGTGTTCGCCGAGCTGCTCAAGCAACTGCGGCTCGACGCGATTGTGCTTCGGCCGGCTGACGGCACGGGTGCCGAAATCGATGCCGGCGGCGCGTCCGGCGCTCGGGCGTGGCTGGTGGGAATACCGCTCGATGGCGAGATCTATTTGTTCGATGTCCAGCTCGGCCTGGCGATTCCTCGCTCCGAGGATGCCTCCCCGACTTCGGCCGAGCCGGCCACGCTCGATGACGTGCTGAAGCGGCCGGAACTGCTGAGGGCGCTGGACATTCCCGGCGGCGAAGCCTATCCGCTCACCGCCGACGGCTTGCAGTCTCCGAGCGCGGAGCTGATCGGCCATGCCGGCTGGTGGTCGCCGCGAATGAAGGGCCTGCAGGCGATGCTTTCCGGCGAACAGGCGGTTGTCGTGCACGATGCTTTGGCCGGTTCCGGGCCTTCGCAGGGCGCACTCGCGCGAATTGCCGAGGTGGGCGAAGGACGCTGGACCGCCGAGGCGATCGCGCTGTGGCCGCACGCGGAACAGCGGATGGCCGCGTTCGAAAACCTCGACCAGAAGCGGCCGCAGGATCTCTACGCTCCGCTGCGGGCGCCGCTGCCGATCGTGCGAGTCGAGTACCAGGTGGTCGAGGGGAACCCGCCGACCGCCCGCATCGATCGCGTCGAGTATGGGGCGACCAAAAACGACCTGCTCTCCACGCGGACCGAACAGATCCTCGGCGAATTCGACACGGCCGTGCAGCGGTACACCACGCTGCGCGGCGTCGAGACGGCACTGGTGACCGGGACCGACGCTCAGGGCCGCACTCTCGCCATCCCCCGCGAGCTGCGCGCGATCGTCGTCCGTAATCTGCCGCCGGCTTACCGCAGCCTGCACCGGCTCGCGGCCGAAGATGCCGCCTTCTGGGCCGGCATTTCGCAGCTCGAAAGCGGTGACCGCGCGGGCGGCCTCGGCACGCTCGCACAGTACGCGAACGATTATCCTGCAGGACACTGGATTCCGCTGTGCCAGCGACGGCGCGCTGAATTGCTCGCCGCTGCCGGACGACTCGATGAGGCGGTCGCCATCCTGGAGGAATTCGTCTCCAAGTGGCCGGATGTGCCGGGCCGTCACGGAGACCAGTGGCGGCTGGCGCGCTGGAAGGCGGCAGCAAAGCCGGAAGCCAAATCAGCAGAGTGACTGCAATCGTCCCGCGCTGTCACCCGCTGGGTGCCACGGGATGCTTGTCATCCCGTGCGAGTGGGTCTGCCGTGTCCGATAGGTCCGGGAAGTCAGGTCGGCGTGAGAGCCACTCGACACTGGCAGGCAAGCTGCCAGTGCCACCCAACCGCGCGGGTGACGGCCGCGAAGCGCTAGCCGTCGCCGGCAGTCTGGACCGCGTGCCACGCGGCCAGCGCATCCCGCGTCGCGCGGACGTCGTGCACGCGCAACAGGTCCACACCCTGCGCAGCCAGAGCGAGCGAAACTGCCAGCGTGCCGGCCGACCGCTCGTCCACGTCGCGGCCGACAATCTTCTTCAAGAAGCCCTTGCGCGAGTGCCCGACCAGCACCGGGCGACCCAGCGCTTTCAGCCGCGCAATGTTCGATAACAGCGCCAGGTTGTGGGCCGCTGTCTTGCCGAAACCCACCCCCGGGTCCAGCACGATCCGCTCCACGTCGATACCGGCCGCGATCAGACTCCGCAACCGCTCGGCAAGGCACTCGCAAACCTCGCGCGCCACGTCTGCATATTGCGGATTGTCCTGCATCGTGAGCGGCGTGCCCTGAATGTGCATGCAGACGACGCCCGCGTTTCCGCTGCGGCAGACCTCGATCATTTCCGGGTCGAACGTCAGGCCTGAGATGTCATTGACGATGACGGCTCCGGCGTCCAGCGCCGCCCGCGCCACGGCCGCCTTGGTGGTATCGATCGACACGGGGACGTTCGTCTGGCGAACGATCCCCCGCACCACTTCGACGACCCGCCGCAATTCCTCTTCCGGCGCGACCGGCAGTGAATGCGGGCGGGTCGACTCACCGCCGACGTCGAGGATGTCGGCCCCATCTGCCGCAAGCCGCAGCGCGTGATCGACGGCCATGCCGTGCTCGAAGAACTGCCCGCCGTCGGAAAAGCTATCGGGCGTGACATTGACGATCCCCATCAGCCGCGGCAGCGCGCCAAACTCCAGGCGGCCATTAGCGAACAGCCAGTGCGGGCACGGCTGCCGGGGGATGCCCCGGGATCCGCTGGGATTTTTTCCTATCTTCGCGCCGCCGCCTGATATCCGGTTTTCCACCATTCTTCCTGAAACGCGCTTTTTTAGGTTTGACAAGGTTCTGCGGATTGATATTTTGGAGTCCACGTCGCCGCAGTCGTCAGATTTACTCCAGACTCTCCAGAGTGAAGCAGACTTGTGAAGCAGAGGCTGGGGGGGTGGGACGAGGGTCGGCGAAAGGCGTGGCGACCGCAATCCTGTGGGTAACGACCGAAGCGTGTTTCGGTCATGAACGCGTATTGGGGACTGTCAAGGTATCACGTTTCAGAGGAGCGCATCAATGAATCGAAAGTTCCTGGGTCTGTTGTCGCTGGGCGCCGTGGCGTTCGCCCTGTCGGCCTTCAGCAGCGGAACCGCCCAGGCCGGGCTGTTCTCGCGGCTGTTCGGCCACGGCGGACACGACTGCGGCTACTACAATGGCTGCGGCTACGTCAGCCACTGCGGAGGCGAGTACGACGACGATGACGACGACGGCGGCTGCCACTACTACGGTGGCTGCGCGCCGGTCTACCACGGCTGCGCGCCGGCCTATCACGGCTGCTGCCGTCCGGTGTGCGCGCCGGTGCAGGTTTATCACGCTCCGGCGGCCCATCACGCGCCGGCTCCAACCTGCTGCGCCCCGGCTCCGACCTGCTGCGCGCCGGTCCCGAGCTGCGGTAACGGCGTGTACCACTCGGCTCCGAATGGAACCGAGCCGGCTCCCGCTCCGCCGGAGAACGGCGACGCCCCCGCGCCTGCTGAAGAAAGGACCTCGGCCTGACGTCGTGCGGGCTGGACCGGGCAACAGCCGTCCGGACCGCCGCGAGATGAGTGACGTCCGAAGCCTGCCGCTGCCCAAGGGCAGCAGGCAGGCTTTTTCGTGCGCTGTCGCCCGCGCACCCGCAGCCGATACACTGACCGTTCGCAAGGCCCCTTCCCCGTCAGGTGTGCAAACCCTCGAGCGATGCCGCCGCGCCCGGAACTGCGACTGGATCCCTTCAGTGGCCGCCGCGTCGTCATCGCGCCGGCCCGCGCGAATCGGCCGGAAGACTTCGCGCCGAGCCAGGCAGCGGCCGATGAGGCCTTCGACCCCTTCGCCGAAGGCCACGAAGCCTCGACGCCCGCGGAGACCCTGGCTCTTCGCGGCCCCGGCAGTGTGGCAAACGCCCCGGGCTGGCGGGTACGGATTGTGCCGAATCGCTTTCCGGCTCTCGAATGTCTTCCCAACTCGTTCTCCACGACGGCGGACGGAGCCGGCAACGACGAGAACCTGTTTGTGACCGAGACGGCGGCGGGCATCCACGAAGTGATCGTGGAATGCCCGCACCCGGAGACGGACCTCGCCCGTCTGCCGCTCGCCGCCGTCACCGACGTGCTGCGGATGTATCGCGACCGGCTGCGCATGCTCGCGCACGATCCGCGGCTGATGGCGGCTGTCATCTTCAAGAACAGCGGATCGGACGCCGGGGCCTCAATCGCGCACGCCCACTCGCAGTTGATTGCGACCCGCTTCGTCCCCGACGACATCGCCCGCGAATTGGCGCAGGCGGCTGCCTGGCTGGACCGCACCGGGCGGTGTCTGTACGAGGACGTGCTCGAACGCGAATTGGAAGATGGCCGGCGGCTGGTCCTGGACGAGAGCGGCTACGTCGTCCTGTGCCCCTTTGCTTCGCGGTTCCCGTGCGAGATGATGCTTCTGCCGCGACGGCACGCTCCGCGGTTTGAAGCGACGCCAGATGACGAGCTTTCGACGGTGGGCCGAGTCTTGAAAACCGCCCTCACGAAGCTGAACCGCGTGCTCGACCGGCCGGCCTACAACTACGTTCTGCACACCGCTCCCTTCGGAGAGGTGAATCCGCAGGCGCCGCCCTGTTATCACTGGCATATCGAAATCTATCCGCGCACGACGCGGCCCGGCGGCTACGAATGGGGCGCCGGCGTGTGTATTAATCCAGTCGCCCCCGAAGACGCCGCCGCCAGGCTCCGCGAAGCGAGCGAAGTCGATTGAGACGTCAGGACTTCTTCACCATGAATGCCGACGAACTCCGCACCCTTCAGACGCCGCTGAAGGAGCAATATCGCAGCGATCCGGCTTCGGCCCGCAAGACGCTTCGCGTCAGCGGCGACCTGCACCCGGAGCACATCGCCTGCCGAGTCGAAACGTCGGTGGGCCTGGTGGCTGCCGGCCTGCACCCGGCGGCCGGCGGCGACGGCACGTGGGCCTGCGCCGGCGACATGCTGCTGGAAGCACTGGGCGCGTGCGCCGGCGTCACGCTTTCGGCCGTGGCGACGGCGCTGGCGATTCCCGTGCGCGGCGGCCGCGTCGTCGCGGAAGGCGACCTCGACTTCCGCGGCACGCTGGGCGTCAGCCGCGAGACGCCCGTCGGCTTCGACACGATCCGTCTGCGGTTCGAGCTGGACACCGATGCCACGCCGGAACAGCTCGACAGGCTGCTCCAGTTGACCGAGCGCTATTGCGTGGTGTTCCAGACGCTGAAGGTTCCGCCGGCGATCGAAGTCACCGCTCGTCGCTCGTAGTGGCCGGCTTCAGCCGGCCTCGGGACGCCCGCAGGCGGCCGGCTGAAGCCGGCCACTACAAACGTGCCTCAGACGGCGACTGACTCGAGCTCGCGGAGCGCGCAGTCGAGCCGGGTGACCCGCAGCACATCCTGCACGGCCGGCCCCGTATTCTTCAGCCGCACGTCGAGGCCTTTCCGGTGCAGCGAGAACAGAAAGCCCAGCACTCCGCTGGAGACGAGCTTCACGCCCGCCAGGTCGACGACCAGCGACCGCGTGCGGTGCTGGCGCAGATCGCGCTCCAGGGCGGCGGCGAACTCTTCCAGCAGCGCGTCGTCGACGACGTGAGCGCCGCGGAAACCAACGAGCATCGTGTCGCCCGTCTCGAAGACGACCAGAGCGCCGGTGGTGGTCTGCATCCCGCATTCCCCCAATTCGTGTGTGACAGGATCCGCGACCGGTAAACCGGTTCGGCGAAAAGCCGAGTCCTCCTGGACCGCGACCCACGTAGCGTGGATTTCAATCCGCGCTACGTGGACTTGGCTGGCGGAAGAACTCCGCCGCGATAGGCGGACTCAGTATAGCCGCCCAAGGATCGTCACTGCAAATCCACATGCCGGCCCGGCACGGTTCACTGGTTGCGGTACACGTGCGGATTGAAATCGGCACTACGACGTTCCACCGCAGGGGGCACTGTTCAACCCCGCACCCCGCCGCGATAATGCAGTTGAGCGGTTAGACCGAAAGTGCCGCGGCGTCTCTTCCTGCCGGGCCGCCTGCCGTGTTATTTCTGGAGTTCCCATGTCGCTGAGTGCTCGTCTGCTGGCTGGAGTTCTGGCCGTGCTGTGTGTCGCGGGATCCGCCGCGGCCGATCCCGTGCGGCGCGATCCCAAGGTCGCGGGCTCCGTCCGCAAGTCGCTCGACTGGCTGGTCAGCCAGCAGCGTCGGCAGGGGTATTGGGAGGCCAACGGCAGCCAGTACCGCGTGGCGATGACCGCGCTGGCCGCCAATGCCATGCTCTGCGAAGGCTCGACTACCACACAGGGCCGCTACTCCAAGAACATCCGCAATGCCGTCGACTACCTGCTGTCGATGTCGCGGCCGGGCGGCCTCATCGGCTACCAGAACGACTACCACTACATGTACGGGCATGGCTTTTCGATGCTGTTCCTCGCGTCGGTCTACGGCGAGGAGGAAGACGCCGAACGCCGGGCCGAACTCCGCCGCGTGCTCACGAAGGCCGTCGAGTTCTGCGCCGCCGCCCAGACGTCGGCCGGCGGCTGGGGCTATGTCTCGGCGAAGGACGGCAGCGACTTCGACGAAGGCTCGACCTGCATCACGCAGGTGCAGGGCCTGCGCGCCTGCCGCAACGCCGGCATTCCGGTCTCGAAAGAGATCATCGACCGCGCCGTGGTCTACATTCAGAAGTGCACCACGTCGGAGGGCGGCGTGCAATATTCGCTGAAGAGCGGCGGCGGCTCGCGTCCGCCCATTACCGCCGCCGCCGTCGCCTGTCTGTTCAATTCGGGCCAGTACGAAAGCGAGTACGCCAAGCGGCTGCTGGCCTACTGCGACAAGCACGTCTGGCCCTCGCAGGCGGCAGAGCTGTATGGCGGCCATTGGCACTACACGCACTATTACTTCGCCCAGGTCATGTACCGTCGCGGCGAAGAGCAGTGGCGGAAGTATTTCGACGATGTCGGCCAGCAGATCCTGCGGAGCCAGTCGTCATCCGGCGCATGGACGCAGGGCTATATCGGTCCCGTGTACGTCACCGCCATCAACGCCACCATCCTGCAACTCGGCCACGGCTATTTGCCGATTTACCAGCGCTGAACCGTTTAGCCGCGACTCGCCAGAGGAGCGCGGGATGGGGTCAGACCCCTTTGCGGGTCACACCGGCTCATTGTTCTGCATCGCTCGCCCGCAAAGGGGTCTGACCCCGTACGGCAAGAGCGCTCCTCTGGCGAGTCGCGACGAAACGCTGGCGGCACGGCCGCTTCCGCAAACGCGGGACCGTAGCGCGCCGCGCCATTTTGCTGGAATCGCTGCCGCGTGGGTTGAACCCACGCTACGAAGTCATCCTGCACCAGTGAGGAGACGTGGAATGCCTGTGATTCATACCAGCCGCGTGCGGATCGAGAAGCACGAAGGCCCGCACCGCACCGCCCACATCGAGAACTTCCCGGAAGCGGTGCACTTTGGCGTCCACAGCGGCATCCGGCACTTCTACCAGCAGAAGTACGGACGGGAAATCACAGGCCCGGAATACCCGGCCACGCTCGACTACATGATCGCCGGCATCGCCGGGTGACTGATGGGCACCCTCGGGTCCGCACTGGAAGTGCGGCAGATCAAGTCGGCCGGTAACCTTATCGCTGAAGTGGAAGGCGACATCGAAGACGTGGACGGCGTGCTCCGGATCACGCGCATCCGCCTGCGTTACCGGCTGCGGATCCCCTGCGGCAGCCGCGAAAAGGTCGAGCGGGTTTTGGAGCACTACGCCGAGAACTGTCCGGCTTACCAGTCCGTCAAGGGCTGCATCGAGTGCAGCTCGGAGGCCGACATCCTCGAGGAGCAGGCGGCAGAGCAGCCGTGACCGGACGCTGCTGGCGCGCCGCGATCAGCCTGCCTCGAGCGGTGCGGGTGGAATCGGTCCGGGGCCGTCGCGTCAGGCCGATCGACCGATAGTGATGATCGTGCGGCAGCGCTTGCAGCGGGCGCGGCGGGCGGTGGTGTTGGCCGGCACGCGGTAGCGCGTGCCGCATTCCGGACAGTCGAACTGCAGGAACTCCCCGGAATCTTTGGCCTCCACGAGTTGGATGTCCGACGAGGACTCGGCGGAGGTCGGTCGGGCGGACGGCTGGCGTCTGGCGCGCGGCGGCGGGGCGGGGACGGCTCGCTCGTGGGGAGAGGCCTCCTCCACCATCAGGCTCACCGCGTCGAGCGGCAGCCGGTCGAGATGCTCGTCGACCCACCGCGCCGCTTCCCCGTTCAGCGGGCTCTTGGTGTTGTAGCTTTGATAGGCGAGCATCTCGCCGATGCGGGCCACGATGGACCACAGCGGTTCGCCGGCGCTCCAGTGGTCGCCCACGCAGATCGCGTGCGGCGCGATGTTCGGATGGAAGATGGGCGAAAGCATCCGGCACTGCGGCGGCGTGCGCGGGTAATTCCGCGGCAGCGAGATTTCCACCAGGTGCGTCTCGACGATCTTCAGCCGTTCGTCGACCTGACGCAGGCTGCGAATCTGGTACTCGACCTTGTAGCGTTCGGGAGGCTCGCCCTCGGCGGCGAGGAGCCGCAGCCGCGGGTGCCGCTCGATATACTCCGCGAGCTTCTGATGGTCCGCCTGCAGACGGCGCAGCCGTACGGCGCTCATGGGGCGTTAGCAGGCCGTTGAAAAAATGGGACAGGCACGCTGTCGACTTCCCTACTCGCGAGACGTTTCGCCTCCACCGCGGCAGTCCCCATTTTCAATGGCCTATCGATCAGGGCTGGATGAGAAAGACGAGTCCCAGGCCGCAGTATACCAGCGAGAGAAGGACCGCGGAATAAGCCAGCGCACGGTGCGCCGCCCCCGCATCGACGAATGCCCGGTGCCGGCGAACCAGCAGGGTGCTGCCGAACACCAGCACCAGCGGAGCCGGCACACCCAGCATGGCCAGCACGAACAGCGCGACCGACGAGCGGCGGGCAAAGGCGATACTCTCGGGTGTGGAGCGTGGCCGGCTGCGCTTCGTCTTCGCGCTCTCCAGCGGCTCGCCGCACGCGTTGCACTGGAGGGCCGCGGCGTCGTTGCCGGCGCCGCACAGGGGACAGCGCACGGAGGCCGCCGACGCTTGTGGACCCGGCGTGGCGCGCGCCAGGTCGTCGCGTGTGATTTTGAGCGGTCGAGGATCGGTCATCACGAAATCATCGACAGCGATTGTGGGACAGTTTGGGGTGGCTGGGGCAGGTCGAGCGGCCTGCGACGTCTTGTGGCTGTTACGTCATCGCATCAGGGAGACGCGATGCAGTTCATGACGCGATGCCCCAGCAGGCGCGACACGCGCATGACTGGGGCATCGTGCGGTTTCGATAGCACGCTCTTTGATTCCTCCAAAGCTGTTTGCGCAATTGAGACGCCGCTATGGTTTGACCTGCCCCAGCCACCCTGGTAGCGCTCACTGCGACGCCACCGCGGCGAGCATCAGCAGCGCATAGAACACCGACAAGCCGATCGCCGCGTACCCCAGCACCAGGTACAAGGGGCCGGTCTTCTTCAACCGCTCGCGCCGCGGCAGGACGACGGCCGGCGCCACGAACACCAGAATCGGCGCTAACAGTCCCACTGCGCTCAGGCCGAACAGCACGGCCACCCACCTTTTGAGCGACTGCTCCTCGCTCTTGCGTCGCGATTTCCGCCTCAGGTCGCGGGCCGTCAGCGGATCGACGGTGTCGAACTCGGCCTGACAGTAGCGGCAGCGCAGGGCAATCGCCTTGATCGTCTCGCCGCAGACGGGGCAGCTCTTCGTGTCGCCCCACGCGGACAGGGCGGGTCCGCCGGGGTCGTCTTTCTCGAGGGCCGGGGCCTGGCTGCAGCCGTAGGTGCCGCAGCCGCCGATCTCCGCCCAGCACTCGTTGTGGTGCACCTGATCGCAGGCGGGGCAGGTGACGGCCGCTTCGTCGGGGGCGATATTGCTCTGGCAGATGGGGCACGTGGCCGCTTCGCCCGGAGCGGTCCGGCCGACGGTGAGCACGCAGGCGTCGACGGTGAGGGCCACGGCGGCCTTGCATTTGGGGCAGCGGAAGCGGCGGTTGGCCCCCTCGGCGGGCAGCCGCACCTTCGCCCCGCACAGGCAGTCGATGATCTGCGCCATCTCGCCGCTACAGGAGGCTTCCGAGGATCCAGTTCCCGATCAACAGCGCGATCAAAGTATAGGCAAAGGCCGTCGGGAACAGCACGCCGAGCGGTTCGCCCCGCCGATGCACCAGCGCCCACGCGCGGTAGGGAACCTGTAGCAGGGTCGCCAGCGCCAGCAGCCACCCCAGCCGGTGGACGGCCAGCGCGTCGCTCCACCGCCCGTCGGCGAGGTGAATGAAACTCCGCGTCAGCCCGCACGCCGGACAATCGACGCCCAGCGCCACCCGCGCAAAGCACGTGTGCGGCAGGTCCCAGCCGGAAACGAGCCGCAGCCCCACCCGCCCGTCGCCGCGCACCTCCAGCAGCCACGCCCCCACAATCGCGGCGCAGGACAAAAGCAGCATGGTGGCATGGTGACGTTTCATCGTTGGGCCGCCTGCTCGATGGCCACGCGAACCATCGCCCACAGAAATACGAACACCAGCGAGATGCCCACCATTTTCCCGCCGCGCTCGCTGTCGCCGCTGATCATCGCGACCAGCCCCACGATGCAACCGATACCCGAACACAAGACGCACAGCAGCCAATCGACAGTGGTGAGCTCGCCGCTGGTTGTGCTGCGGCTGTGCTTCGTCTCGCGGCGCTTCAGCTCCGGGTCGAACACCTCGCCGCAGAAGCGGCACTTGGCGGCCGTCGCGGCGATCATCTCCCCGCACATCGGGCACGGCTTGCGCTTTCCGTCGCCCGCCGGTTTGCGCCGCGGCGGCGCGATCGGCGGTTCGGCTTCGTCGCCGAGCTCGTCATTGGCGCCCAGGCCGTAGGTGTCGTCCTCGTCGAAGATCTCTTCGGCGTCGTACACGGGCTCGGCCGCGGGAATCTCGATCGGCGCACCGCAGGCCGGGCACTTCGCCCGGCGACCGGCGGCCGAGTCGGGCGCCTTCAGAACCTTACCGCACCCCGAGCAGGTGGCTTTGATCGACATGCCAGGCTCCGCTGAGGTTGGGCAACCCGCCTCCAGTGCGCCAGTTCGAGCCGTCCGGTAGTCCGTCAGAAGTTGCCGCCCTGCGACACGATTTGTCGCGGCGATCCGCCGCGGCCGCGGAGCCGTCCGGTAGTCCGTCAGAAGTTGCCGCCCTGCGACAGGTAGTAGATGAGGAACACGCTCCACAGACAGTGCAGAACCGTTCCCGCGATTGCCAGCCCCTTCCGCGGGAAATCGTGCGAACGCTTGGACAGGAACACGATCCCGTAAATCGCCAGGATCGGCGAAAAACAGCCGATAATCCCCGTGATCAACAGCAACAGCGACGTCTGGCTGTCCTGCTTTTCCTGAGCCAGTGCCTCGGCCGACCGTTCGCGCGAATGGCCCGCGATCGACTCGTCGAAGACCTCGCCGCAAAACCGGCACACCGCCGCCGACGCCACGATCATCTCGCCGCACACTGGACATGGCCGGCGCGGCGCCCCGCCGGCGGCTTCGGCGTCGTCGGCCAGTTCGGCTTCGTAGACCGGCTCCGGAATCTCGACCGGCTGGCCACAGCCGGGACAGTCCCGCTCCTGGCCGGCGGCGGAGTCCGCCACCTTCAGCATGCGTCCGCACGAAGGGCATTCGGTTTCGATCGACATGGTTCAGTCCGTTTCCCGCAGGGAGAACTCCAGCACCGTGCGGCCCAGGACGATCTGGTCGCCGTTGTGCAGGAACTGCCGATGGACGGGCGAGCCGTTCACGTAGGTGCCGTCGGGCGTGTCGAGATCCTCGATCTCGAACCGCCCGCCGCGATTGCGGATCAGCGCGTGCCGCGGCTCGATGGCGTCGTCTTTGAAGAGGTAGATCTCGGCCCGGGGCGAGCTGCCCAGGACGGTCGTCTCGCGGTAGATGACGAACTGCTTGCCGGCCAGCGGGCCTTTGCGCATGAGCAGCCACGCTGTCTTGGTCCATGTCTCGACGAGGCCGATGAACAGCCCGACCAGCACGCCGATGACCGTGAAGCCCACCGAGCGGCTGAGCCACGCATCGTTGACGTCGTTTCGCAGAAACATGGCCAGGGGGTCGAACAGCAGACCTCCCGCCAGCCCGCCCAGCAGGCCACCCACCAAGCCGTTGACGATCACCTTCCGCTGCTTGAGGGCGATGCCCTGCCCGATGCCGGCCGCGATGCCCACGATCGCCCAGGCCAGCGAGCGGCCGATCATCTGCAACAACAGGGGAAAGCCCGTCATCTCCAGGCGCACCTGGATGTCGGCCACGGCTTCGGCGATCTCGCGGTTGCCCCGGCCTTCCGCCTGCATGGCGAGCACCAGCCGCGTAATCTCCGCATCGAGATGGGGGAAGGCGGCCTCGCCCGCGAGCGTCGTGAGCAGGTTGTAGATCATGCCGGCGGGCAGCTCCAGCACGCAGCCGGCCACGAAGCCGATCGCCCCGCCGACCAGGCCACACCAGGCGGCCCGGCCGAGATTGCGGCACATGAGACCTTCGGCCGCGCCGACGAACAGCCCGGCGAACGCGGTCACAGTGGGAAACATCAGAAGCTGGATGGGATGGAACACATCCTCGCCCTGGAGCGCCCCCAGCACTTCTTCGACCGCCATCTCGCGGTCGTTGAATGACGGCTCCAGGACGACGCACGCCACGAGCGCCCCCAGCCCGCTGGCGACGGCCAGATAGAACCAGCTCGAAAACAGCACCCGCCAGATGAGCGGTTGCGGCTCGACGTCTTCCACATCGCGGCGCAGCGCGGCCTGCGACTCGAGATAGTCTTCCACCTGCGGCGAGAACAGTTCGCCGCGGTCGATTCGCAATGGAGAACCCGAGTCCGTCATGCGCCGGCCTGCCAGGATGGGTGTTTCAGAACAGAAGCCCACGGGTTGCAATCCGTGGGCTTCACGGGGTCGATTTGCGGTCCTTAGGTTCCGGGGCAGAGACTGCCGGCTTGGCCTTGCGCTCGGCTTCCTCGTCGAGGCCGGCGAGCACGTCCTCCAGCACGGCGGTCTCTGCCGGCGACAGCCCATATTGCTGACGCACCGCTTCGGCCCGCCGCCGCGCGCGGGACAGCACTTGCAGCACGTCGTTCCAGCGGTCGGCAAGCTGCCCGCCCGGCTTGCCCGCGGCGGCTACGTGCTCCCGCGCGAGAGGGCGCCGCGCCCGGTCGCGCGCGGCACGACCGGCA
>JAHWKJ010000070.1 GCA_019347905.1 Planctomycetota bacterium | reverse complement strand
GGAGTCACAGCGGTGGGCGTGGCAGCGTGGCTTATTGCTGAGTACTCACGCTCTCCACCCTGACCGACACATGTTGGCAGTGGTCGTCACAGAGACGGAGGGCGATCGGATCGGCCGGTTGACTCTCGTGTTGCTCCGACTTGCAGACTTCAAGCACTGGGAGGTGCCACTGCCGACCTCGCCACGAAGTATGGCATTCAGCGGCGAGGCCCTGTTCCTGACAAAGGAAGACAGCCTCTGGACGATGGCATTGCCTACGGACGAAAAGGAGAGCCCCGGAAAGCTCACGAGAATCGGCGAGGCGAAGGGTGAGTTTGCCGCATTCGTCGACGGCCGCGCTGTGTTCCGCAGCGCCGGCACAACAATCACCGTGGATGGCGACACGGTTGAGCTTGAGGACCAGATCGCCGTCGCCGGCAAGAGCGCAATTGTCGTCAAGCCGAGCGCTACGCAATTGTGGATCCTGACAGTGGATGGGACGGTTCTGGAAATGGAAACCGCGCAGCTACGGCCACGCGTCCTCCGGCGTCTGGAGCGCGGCGAGATTCTCGGGTCCGGCGTGCAGCAGTTTGGGTTGTGGGTGCTGATGCGCGATGGAACGCTGCACATTTTTGGCAGCGAGCCAGGCCGCTTTGACATCGATTTGAGTAGGCTGCGCGAGTAGCGCTCCTCGTCGCATGGATAGCACCATAAATGTGAGTGGCGCACGGCCGAGGGAGTGAGCAGCCGTGGCTGGGGCAGGGAAAGTCAGTGGGAGCGCCGGTCGCGTGAGCTGGCTTCAAACCATCGGCGTCCTGGATCGGTCTCCCGCGATGCCCCAGTCCGATGCGCCTGAACGTGCACAAGGGACTGGGGCATCCCGCTTCGGGCGGCCGACGTGCGCCGAATGTGCGATGGATCGTCCCGCGCCCGGAGCTTTTCTCTGGCTTTCGCTGCCCCAGCCACGGTCGTAAACGTCACGCCGCCGGGCCGCTGAGTTCCTGCACGTAGCCGGCGATTTCATTCCGCAGGCGGTTCAGGGCGTCCAGCGGGGCTTCGGACATCACGGCGAACAGCCGCGGATCGTTCGGCAGCACGTCCCGTTTCAGGTCGTCCAGCGCTCGGATGAGCCGCTCCATCTGCTGCATCGTCACTCGCAGGCGGTTGAGGTTCGAGATCATGGCACAATCTCCACAAAGGCCCGCTGGCTCGCCATCCCCTCAGCCCACCGCCCGCACCGGTTCGAGCTTTTCGGCGGGCACCGCGTCGCGGTCGAAGAGCTTCAGCAGGTTCGGGAGCAGCACCAGGTCTCCCACTAGCGCCGCCGCCATGGCGATCGCGGCCAGCAGGCCGAAGTGCGACATCGGCAGGAAGTCGGACAAGAGGAAGATCGAGAACCCCAGACAGTTGACGACCGACGTGAGGATAATCGGCCGGCCGATCTCGGCGACTGTCTCGTGGACCGCCAGGTCGCAGGAATCGCCTTCGCTCCGGCGGCGCCGGTAGTGCATCACGAAGTGGACCGTATCGTTGAGACCCACGCCCAGCGCGATCGTCGTCACCATCGCCGAGCCGGAGTTCAAGGGAATGCCGAAGAGGCCCATCACGCCGAACACGATCAGCACGGGAAATGCATTCGGCAACACCGCGATCAGCGTGATCCGCAGGGAGCGGAACAGCACCACACACAACAGCGCCATGGCCGCCGTGGCCGCCAACAGGCCCCGCGTCATACCGCCGACGAGTTGTTCCGACAGCACGGCCACGTTCGCCGCCGTGCCCGTGTAGAAGTAGTCGAAACGTCCCGGCGGCAATTGCTCCAGCTCGTCGCGCACGGCCTCCATCAGCGGCCGGAAGCCCGTGCCCGGATCGTACACCATGAATGTCACCCGCATCGCGCCGCGGCGGCTCAAATCGACTGTCCAGTTCTTGAAGGCCGTCCGGAACGCGGCGTAACGCAGGTACGACTCCAGTCCGTTCCACGCGGCGCCGGCGGTTTCGGCGGCCGAACGTTTCAAGACCTCGATCTTGTCGGAGGCCCCCGGTTCCGCGTAAAGCCGCGCAGCCGTGGTGAACAGCTTCGCCGGCGAAATCCTGGCCCACTCCGCCCGGCGGTCGTTGTCGAAGTCCTGCATCCGCAGCCGCATGTTGGCGGTGGAAACCACCCGCCGCACCTCCGGCCGCTGGGCGATGGCGCTCTCGAACGCGAGGGCGGTTTCGAGATCCGCTTCGCGCGTGCGGCGTCGCTCGTGCGGATCGTCGGGCTGGACCTGCGGGACGAGGATCACGTCGAGCAGATAGTGGCCGAATTTGCGGCTGGAGACGTGCTTGAGCGCCTTGGCGACGCGGCTTTCCGGCTGAAAGAACGAGAACGGGTCCGCGTCCACGACGACCCAGCTCGAGGTCCACGCCAGCACGGCCAGGATCGCGACGAGCAGAGTCACCGTCGCGGCCGGGCGGGCGACGATCTTGCGTTCCATGTGCGCCAGACGCTCGGCCGACCAGATGCGGCCCCGCGCCGCGCGAAACGGATGCACGACCAGCCACACCAGATATCCACCCGCAAACGCCAGGATCGCGCCGGCAAACAACTCGAACCCCAGCTCGCGGGCTGGCCCCAGTTCGTTGAAGGCCAGCATCAGAAAGCCGAAGCCGGTCGTCATTGCGGCCCCGAGACACGGGACGGCGACCCAGCGGACGAAATGCCGGCGGCCACCCTCCCTCGCCCCCCCTTGGTGAGGGGGGGGATGGGGGGGGTCGGTGGCCTCGGCCGCGTCGTGGTCGGCGTAGCTCTCGCGCTCGGAGCTGTAATGCGCGAAGTGCACGGTGACGGCGATGATGATCACCGTCATCAGCGGCGGTCCGCCCACCGTGACGACGTTCAGCGTCCAGCCCAGCGCCGCGATCCCGCCCAGCATGACCACGATCGCCCACGCGCCGCCCAGCACCGCGATCGCCACCGCCGCCGCAGAGCGGAAGCCGACGCCCAGCGCCAGGATCGTCAGCCCCAGCGACAAGGGCACCAGCGTGGCGAACAGCTTCCACGCGATCTGTTCCAGTTCGTGCTGAATGACGACGGCGCCAGCGGCGTGGAAGGTCACGTCGGGCCGCTCGTGCTGTTCCAGGATTTGGTAAATGGCGGCCATGGCCGTCCGGCGGCGCTCGTCGAGCTGCGCCTGTGCCGCAGATTTGTCGAGGGACGGATCCAATGTGGCATCGAGCTCGACCACGGTGAGCAACGTGCGGCTTTCGAGGTCGGCGTTGGACGCTGGCGCGCGTGAAGGGGTCAGACCCCTTTGCGGACGGACGGTGTTGAGGTCGGGACGCGCATGAGCCGCAAAGGGGTCTGACCCCGTGCGCCACACCCGCGGATCGTCGAACAGCACGCCGCGGTACAGCGCGTAGGGATCTTCGGCGACCCCCCCTCGCCCCCCCTTGGCAAGGGGGGGAATGGGGGGGCTGGCAATGAGTTTGGTGAGGGGCACGCCTTCCAGATCGTGGGCGACCAGCGAGACGTCCGTCACCCGCATCACGCCGGGAATCTGCGCCAGGTCTTTTCGCAGCCGCTTCAGGTATTCGGCGTCCTCGTCCGAGACGCGGTCGTGGAAGTGGACGGCGACGACGATGGTGTCGCCCCACTCGAAGTGCTCGGCGAAGCGGTTCCAGGCCTCGATGGCGCTTTTGGGCATCCAGCGTTCGGGCGAGTCGTTGAGCGACAGCCGCGTCGCCGACCAGGCGCCCAGAGCCATCAGCGCCACTCCGCAGATCACCGTCAGCCGGCGCCGCTGATGCAACTGGTTGAGCAGAGTTTCGAGCACAGCGGCGGGCGGTTCAGTGCGAACGGTGGCCGATCCTAAGGGAGCATACCGCACAATGGGCGTGCGGGTTTCGACGGGCGGAGCGTAGCAGGCGCGATGTGGTTCGCCGAGAGCGTCTTTCGGCACCCGGTGGCTGACGCCGCTCGGCACGCCTGTTGGCTGCTACTGCGGCTGGTCCGCCTCCAGCAGCTTGCGGATGGCTTGCATCAGCACGCCTTCCACGTGCGGCGCCACCTTCGAGGCGCGCGGGCTGGTTTCGTAGCCGCCCTGACTGTAGGCGATCTCGGTGCCGATGTAGCCGGGGGCATAATCGCCGTACGCGGCCATGGCCACGAACAGGTCCGGCCGGAGCTGTTGTGCGGCAAGCTGGTACTCGACGAACAGCTCGCCCGGCAGATGCAGCACGCGGGCCGTCCCCAGCTTCAGACAGCCGATGTCGATCGTGTCGCCGCCGCGGCAGCGCCTGAGCCAGACGAGGTGCTTGGCGGCCGAGTAGCGGTCCGAGGGCTTCGCCGACTCGTCCTGAACCGTCTTCAGCAGCGCCTGTTCATCGAGGTGCTCGGCGAGCGGCAGCGCGACCCGCTCAACCGTCCATGCGACGTCATCGGCGGAGATCGGCATTTTTTTCTGGGCCTCCCACGCCCGCCGCATGCCGGCCGCCACGCGATCGGCAAGCACCTGGCGGTTCTCAGGAGAGCCGTCGTTCCACTTGCCCGCGCCGATGTTTCCGCCGGCTCCGTTGAAATGGATGTGCGGCAGGCCCATCTCCTGCTCGCGGGCGTTTCGGGCCAGGCCGGGGAAGTCGGCGCTCGCGAGTCCCGTCCGGTAATAACTTTGCGGATGCGTGGCGTAATACGTGAGGGCCACGATCGGCTCTTCGCCGTTCCAGAAGGAGATCAGCTTGAGCTCCGGGTCGATGGTTCCTTCGGGAAAGGCGCGAATGGCGGCGTCCTTCGTGGCCGTCCAACGGGTGTGCAGGACTTTGCCGTCAGGGCCGAGGATGCGGCGGTTCGAGGCGACCTTCTCGACGAGGCCCGTGCCGAGGCCGAGGTGCGTGACGGGCTTCGCTTCCTGCAGCGCCTTTGCGACGGCTCCAGCCGCGCGCTGCACCACGTCGCGGGCGTGACGCGTATCGAATCCGGCGTCGGCGAGTCCCACGTCTCGCAGAAGCTCGTCAGCCGCGAAATCGCAGCGCGGGGCGTCGTGCTGGTGCAGCGTGTGAACGGCAACGCGTTCGGGAATGGTGCCCGCCGCCCGCGCCAGCGACTCCCGGAACACCGTCTGGCCCCCGCTGCTGATGCCGATCCAGTCAATCGCGCACAGCACGATCGGCTTTCCCGCCCCGATCAGCACGATGCCGCGACAGCTCAGCGGCGTGTCGATGCCCCTGGTGGGGTCGTACGCCAGCGGACTGCCAACGGGAGGCGAGGCATCGACGTCGAAGGCGCCGACGCGCAACTCTTCCGCTCTGTTCGAAGCGGGCGCCCAGAACAGACCGACGACGGCGACAGCAGACAGCAGAAAACGCTTCACGTGATGTTCCCCCACGGAGAAGCCCTCAAACGGCGCAACGGGAGTCATTATCGGCCGCGGCCGCAGGGTTTCGCAATTGAGGGCGACACGCGGAACTTTGGCCGCGGCTATAGCTCGACCTGCACCCCCAGTTCCACCACGCGTTCCGGCGGAAGATTGAAGTAACGCGTGGCCGTCTGGGCGTTTCGCGACATCCAGGTGAAGAGGTTTTCGCGCCACAGGCTCATGCCGGGGCGACTGGTGGGCAGGATTGTTTCGCGCCCGAGGAAGTAGCTCACGTCGTCGGCGGAGAAGGTGAATTCCGGCTCCCGCACGCTGGCCAGCGTTCTTGGTATGTGCGGCTCTTCCATGAACCCGTAGCGCACGACGATCCGCCAGAAGCCCTCGCCGATCTGCTCGACCTCCAATCGCTCGGCATGGGGCACGTGCGGGATCTCGGCCGTCTCGACGCTGAGAATCACCACCGTCTCGTGCAGCACCTTGTTGTGGATCACATTGTGCCGCAGCGCCGGCGGCGTGCCGATGGGATTGCCGGACATGAACACGGCCGTTCCCGGCACGCGCGGCGGCGGATTGGAGAGCAGTTCGGCCAGGAACAGCTCGACGGGGATCAGCCGCTCGCGCAGCCGCGCCGCCAGAAGCTGCCGGCCCTTTCGCCAGGTGGACATGAGCAAATAGCCCACGCCGGCCACCAGCAGCGGGAACCAGCCGCCCGAGCCGATCTTGAGCAGGTTCGCGCCCAGAAATGACAGGTCGATGGACAGAAAGAACATCGCCGCCACGATCACGAGCACCAGCGGCCATTTCCAGGAGCTTCGCACGAGCACGAAGAACAGCGTGGTCGTAATCACCATCGTGATCGCGATGGCGACGCCGTACGCGGCGGCGAGGTTGCTGGACGAGCGGAACCCCAGCACCAGGGCGATGCACGCGAGCATCAGTCCCCAGTTGATCGCCGGGATGTAGATCTGCCCCCTCTGCTCTTCGGAGGTGTGCTCGATCCGCAGCCGCGGGACATAGCCGAGCTGCACCGCCTGCAGCGTCAGCGAGAACGACCCCGTGATCACCGCCTGCGACGCGATGACCGCGGCCGACATCGCCAGCACCACCAGCGGATACAGCGCCCACTCCGGCGCCATCTCGAAGAACGGGTTCACCGCGCCGGCCGGGTTCGACAGCAGAAACGCCCCCTGCCCGAAGTAATTGAGCAACAGCCCCGGCAGCACCACCGTGAACCACGCCAGGCGGATGGGCCGCTTTCCGAAGTGGCCGATGTCGGCGTACAGCGCCTCGCCGCCGGTGACCACCAGGAACACCGTGCCGAGAATGGCGAAGCCGCCCCAGCCGTTCTGTCGAAAGAAGTCGATGGCATAGGCGGGATGCGCGGCGCGCAGCACACTCGGCTCGTGGACGATGTACCACAGCCCCATCACGCCGAGCGTGGTGAACCACAACAGGATCACCGGTCCGAAGACCGCGCCCACGCCCGCCGTCCCCCGCGCCTGGAACAGGAACAGGCCGATCAGGATCGCGACGGTGATCGGCACCACGTACCGCTCAAACAAAGGCGTGGCGACCTTGAGACCCTCGACGGCGCTTAGCACCGAGATCGCGGGCGTGATCATGCCGTCCGCGTACAACAGCGCCGCACCGAACAGGCCCAGCGTAATGACGATCCACTGCCTGCGCTCAGCGGTGGCCCGCACGGGGGTGACGAGTGCCGCGAGGGCCAGGATGCCGCCCTCGCCGCGGTTGTCGGCCCGCAGGATGAACGTCACGTACTCGATCGAGATCACCAGCAGCAGCGCCCAGAAGATGAGCGAGAGCACGCCCAGGATATTCGTCGCGACGACGGGGACGGGATCGTGCCCCGAGAAGCACTCGCGCACGGCATACAAGGGGCTGGTGCCGATGTCGCCGTAGACGATCCCCAGCGCCGCCAGCGACAGCACCCCCAGCCGCCGGCCGGTGGGGGCGGCGACGCGTTCGGCATGAGCTTCCGCGTCCTGGGCCATTTCGGATTGAGGCAGCCACCGGAGGACGGCCGGGTCAGGCCGCATGGTAGGGCGGCACTCCGGCAGCCGCAATCATCAGCGTGCATGGGGGCGACCATTTCGCCGCCGGGCTTGCCCGGCGCTTAAGCTCAATGGGAAACACCAGCGCTCGCACGCGGCCCGCAAGCGGGCCGGCGAAATGGCTGGCGACTCGAATCATGCACTGGCTTCACAGGGTTCCGCAGCACGCCCAGCCCTTCAATCAAGCGGTCGCAGCCGAACAGGTGGGCCAGCCGCCCGATGGTTGTAAAGGTAGTCTCGTGCTGTGGATGGGACTTTGCAGACACCTGCAAGCCCCGAGAGTCGGATTCTCCAGACAGTGTTTGGAGAATTGGCTCCGACGCTTCCGTCGACCGCACGTTCGCACGGGGCGTGGCCGATTCTCCAGACGGTGTTTGGAGAGTTCGGTACGCCATGTGGAAGGCCCGCATCAGGTAGAGATTCTGCTTCGAGAAACCTCGACCAAACCGAGCCGTCAGGTCTTTCGCCAATCGTTCAAGAACCGCTTGCCCGTAATCTGCCCGGCCTTCCCCGCCCTGCTCGATCTCGACGATTCGCCGACCGATCTCCCAGTAGGTGGCGGTCATCATGGCATTGACCGCACGGGTGGATGTGCGACGAGCAGTCTCCAGCAACGACACGACTTCCCCCAGCAGGCCATCGTAATCGGCTGCCGGAAGCAGCCCCTCGGCTGTCTTTGGTTTCGCCTTTGCCATCGAGCCTCCTCGGCGTCGTGATCAGATCCCTGCCACTCTCACCAGCAGTTTAACCGACCTGCCATTCGCCGCCGACGCATCACTGTCGCCTGAGCCTGTCCACTGGTCCTCACGCACGGTGCTCGGCTACCCGTGATGGCCCCAACGCCGGTAGTAGTCGCTGGGGTCCCCGTCGTGGGTGTTCCTGGAGTGGCTCCAGCGGACGCCGCCAACGCGCTACGAGCGGGTCGAGACGCGGATCCGCTCGACGCGCGGCGGCCGGCTGAACAACACCCAGTGGGGCCGGCGGATGAAAGGCGAAGGCCCGCTGGCCGAGCAGATCGCCGCAACGTTCCGCGTGTTCGCAGCCCGCTACGGCCTCAACCGCGAGCGTCCGCCGCTCGACACAAGTAAGTTCCGCCGTCCGCCGCCGACAAGCGGGCAGCTCAACTTGTTTTGACGGGGCTGTGCTTAAAGCCCATGCGTTGCATCTGGTCGCCGGCGGAATTGGCTTCCACTCGTCCCCGTTGACCAAACCACTGATGCGCCATCAGCGTTCCCTGGCATGTACTCTTAACGCTCACCTGTCGAATAGGCCCTCCCGTTGATGAGCACGGAATCGATGCTGGGAAACGGCATGTGCGGGGGCTTGGAACTGAAGTAGAAGAACACATCGTCATCCGAGTCCCCGTATAGCAGTATCACGTACTCCTTTCCGTCCACCTCGAAGCTACTGCGGTCATCTGGCTGTATGTCCTGCAGCATTCGCATCTCGGGATTCCTCTGGCAGCCCAAGTAAATCGCCGCCCCTTTCATCAAGCCATTTATTTGATCCGGGCCAGCCCGGACGTCCCTTCCTCGCGAGCTCATGAGTTGGGCGTAAACATGTACAGCCATAAGTTGCAGTGCTCGGTTCCTCGAAATCGAGTTCTCCAGCGGAAAGAATTCCCGCTCGAAGGAGCGCACCTTTGCAAACTCTGGATCGAGATCCAGTTTGTCGGCAAAGCGGCAGTCGGTCACATGAAGCATTCCCGCCTCGTTCCGACCGGCAAACGTGCCAATAACCGCCATTGGCCCGGACTCTCGGTACGCCCGTTTGACGTGATCCGGGTGGAGATCACACCTCACACGCATCGAACCGATATCAAGAGTCAACGTATGCAGCGCCCTTTCCAGCGATACGACGGATACCTGCGTCCCAGAAACGAATACGGGCCTGCCCACATACTCCTCTGGCGACTCGGCGAGTAGGAGAACATCATTCAGATCGACCGCTGGCTCATCGACGCCGTGGACGTCGCTCGCTTGGTTTTCGCCAGCCAGATTCATCGAGTCCTCCGTCGAGCTCGGCGACTCGGTGGTCTCTGGCTGAAACAAAATGAGCATCCCTAGCAGCAGAACAGCGACGACGCAGGCACCGATCAGGCGCTTCGGCGTCAGCAGTTTTCCCTTCCCAAAGTCGGAAAGGCGGACAATCTCCCGGTCCAGCGATTCGATTTGTTCACGAGAGCGGACGATCGAACCCACGAGATCCTGCGGCCCGGCCGACGCATCGTGAGCGTCAAATGTCTTTTCGCCAAGTTCCCGATAGAGCAAGTTCAACTTGGCCGACAGCGCCTTTTGCTGGGCTTTGACCTTGAGGGTAACGGCTCCTGCTCGCAGCTTGTCTGTGAGGTTGGTGCCTTGCGGCTGCTCGCCGCTGCGCTGGCCGAGCCTCTCGATTTCAGCCTTCGTCGTCTCGATCCGGTCAAACAGATCAGCGAACTCCCCTTTGAAGCTGCCCGACTCGAAGACGGTCTTTCCGAGGGCCAGATATGCAGCAGGCAGATTGAACCTCGACAGCTTGGCTCTGCGAAGCTGCGCCGCCGTCAGATCCCTGGCGGCTTTCGCTGTGCCGAGGAACGAACGCCAGCCTTCGTTCAGTCTCTCGCCAATGCTCGATTGTGACGGAGGTACTTTCGTCGGGTCAGGCTGTGCCATCTCTTCAGGCTCCCTGCTGTGTGGGGGGTTCGGTCGCAGGCTGGTATTTCAACACACCGGCCAAGAGGGCGGCCGAGGCGAGCAGGAAGAGCACCGGTCCGGCACCGGCGAAACTGACTGAGCGGCCGAAAATCTCGCCGCTCTTGGAGGCGATGTAGCCGATGGCCAGCACGATGCCGCCGGCGGCGCAGCCGATGCCCCAGTTGCGGTGGATGGGACGCTGCTTCATCAGCATCAGCACGGGATAGACGAAGACGCCGAGAAAGAGGAAGGTCCCCTGCGCGAAGCCATTCGCCGACATCGGCCCCAGTTCGACCCACTTCGTCAGCATCGAGAACACGGCGACACAGGCCGCAACGAAGATCGTCTTGCCGCCGACATTCCAGTTCTTCCAGTCGAACTTCATGTCTGGTGTCCTTTCAGAAGTCTGTCGTCGCCATTTGCTGATCCGCAGCGATCCCTCTACCCGATTGAGCGAGAGCCGAGGGAAAACCGGCTCAAAAGAATCTGAAGGATCGCATTTGAGCCGGTTCGACGCTCGTTCTCGCTCACTGCTGTGGGGAGCACTCTGCTTCCGAACCGTGCCTGAGCTGTGCCTGCTCGGTAAGCTGGTGGAAACGCCTGTTTGCGTGACACCCGCCTGGAACCGGCATGGCACTCGGGCACACCGACAGATTGAAGCGCTGGCTGGACCTCGCCCGCACGGGGCAAGTCGATGCTCGCAATGAGACAATCGAACATGCGTGCGAGCGGCTCCGGATGCTGACCCGCAACATGCTCAAGGGCTACCCGAAGGTGAAACGGTGGTCCGAGACCGACGATGTGCTCCAGAACGCCATGATCCGCCTGCATCGGTCGCTGGCCGAGATCAAACCCGAGACGCCCCGCCAGTTCTACGGCCTGGCGGCGACTCAGATCAGGCGCGAGCTGATCGATCTGGCCCGGAACCACTACGGGCCGCAAGGCATCGGAGCGAAGCATCACACGGACGGCGGCGAGGGGGCAGAGCGACAACGCGATGAACACGTCGAACCGGAATCGCTCGACGCATGGGGCCAGTTCCACGAAACCGTCGACGAGCTTCCCGACGACCAGAAGGAGGTCGTCAGCCTACTCTGGTACGAGGGGCTGTCGCAACCAGAAACTGCGGAAGTTCTGGACATCTCGCTGGCCACGGTGAAACGCCGCTGGCAAGCCGCCCGCATGACGTTGTTCGACAGGCTGAAGGATCTGGAGTTTGACTGAGCAACAGCAGAACGCCGAAGACAAGCTCGCCTCGCTGCTCGTGCAGTGGGAAGAGGCGTGGGATCTCAACGAGGACATCCCGGCGTCCGACCTCTGCGCCGACTGCCCCGAACTGGTTGAGCCGCTCGAACGTCAGATCGCCATGCTGAAGAAGATGGCGTGGATGAAGCAAGATGCCGCCGGCGAAGTGCCGCGGAGTGCTGCCGAGGAAACCGACCCGCTGCTCGGCAAGACACTTGCCGGACGGTATCGCATCGATCGACTGATCGACGAGGGCGGTTTCGGGCGAGTCTACCGAGGCTTCGACAGCGAGCTTCAACGGCAGGTGGCGATCAAAGTCGCCAGGCCGGAGAGGGTCCGCTCGGCCGAGCAGGCCGACGATCTGCTCGAAGAAGCCCGGCGTGCGGCCAGGCTTCGGCATCCGGGAATCGTCTCGGTGCATGATGCCGGGCGGGACAATGGGCAGGTCTTCATCGTGAGTGATCTGATTGAAGGAGAGAGTCTCGCCGACTTGATCGCCACCAGTCGCCCAGGCCCTGCCGAGGCCGCTCGTCTGCTGGCCGAAATCGCCGACGCTCTTCAATTCGCGCACGATCAAGGCTTCGTCCATTTTGACATCAAGCCATCGAACATCCTGATCGATCGGCAAGGCCGACCGCTGCTCACGGACTTCGGCATCGCCGCTTCCGCCGAACAACTCCTGCGCGGCGAAGCCGTCAACTCCGGCACACTCCCGTACATGGCCCCGGAGCAGGTTTCCGGTGAAGTCCATTTGATCGACGCTCGCACCGACGTCCACGCCCTGGGAGTCGTGTTCTACGAACTGCTCACCGGCCGGCTTCCGCATCAGGGCCGCACACCCACCGCCTTGCGGGAGCAGATCCTCCTGCGCCAGCCCGCGCCGCCTCGGTCGATCAATCCCGCGGCGTCGAAGCAGATCGAACAGGTCTGCCTGCGTGCGCTGGCGAAACATCCAGCGGATCGGTTCGCCACTGCCGACGAGTTGGCGACCAGCTTGCGAAAGTGCCTGACGGTGAAATCGCAGGCCGGAGACCGGGGATGGCTGATCGCGGTCGGTTCGATCCTGGCCGCTGTTGCCTTGCTCATGGCCTTTCAGCCGTCGTGGCTGGGCCACAGCGGAAGCTCTGACAACAGCGGCAGGATGTCGTCGGGGGCCGACGGCGTGCTTGCGTTTGACGGCTTCAGTCGCATCGTGACGCCCGTGGTACGCTTCGCCCCGGTCACTTTGGAGGCGTGGGTGAGGCCGAGCAAATACGAAAACCGAAGTCACTACGTCATCGGCAGCGACATTCCCTCGAAGTGGAGGATCGGCCTGGGCATTCTCGGCGTGAAGCTGGGAGGCGAACGAATTGAGGGGGCGATGAAGTCCGAGCAGGTGGTTCCGCTTGCCCAGTGGTCGCATATTGCCACCGTCTTCGCTAAGGCGGAGACACGGTTCTATTTCAACGGGCGGCTTATCCTGGCAGGGCCTCCCACGGCTATTTCAGGCGGTACGCATTTCGTCGTCGGGAACGTCGGCGAGAACAATCCGCTCGAGTTCTTCCTCGGGCAGATTCGCTCGGTCAGGATCTCGGCGGGCGAGCGATACGCTGACGACTTCCAGCCCGAGGAGCAGTTCACGAAGGACGCCGACGCCGCTCCAGCAAAGGCCGTCCTGATCTACGATGGATCGTCCGTCGAGGGCGAACGGGTGATCGATCTCAGCGGAGCGGGCAACCATGGTCGGTGGGAAAGGTTCGGGTTGTGAACCGCCGCAAGGCCGTCGCTCGTCATCCTCAATCCGCGAAAATGGGACAGGCACCGATCGTCCTGATCGGAGCCAGTCCCATTTTCAGAAGACGTGGCCTTCCTGCGGGCCGTGCTGTGTCAGCGTGAGGATTTCCGGGCCGTCTTCGGTCATCAGCACCGTGTGTTCGAATTGGGCCGACAGCGAACCGTCCTTCGTGCGCACCGTCCAGCCGTCGGCGTCGGCGTCGGCGGTCTGGTGGCTGCCGGCATTGAGCATCGGCTCGATGGTAAAGCACATGCCCGGCCGCAGCGGCACGCGGGCCATGCTGCGGTGCGGGAAGTGCGGGATGCCCGGCTCCTGGTGGAACTGCCGGCCGATGCCGTGGCCCTGGTATTTCTCGACCACGCCGTAGCCGTAGGGCCGTACGAATTCGACGATGGCGCGGCCGATATCGATCACGCGCCCGTGCGGCCGCAGCGTGCGGATGCCGACGAACATGGCGTCGAACGTGACCTGCACCAGGCGGCGGACGTCGTCGGAGACTTTGCCGATGAGGAACGTCTCCGAGGAGTCGCCGTACCAGCCGTGCACGACGGTGGTCAGGTCGATGTTGACGATGTCGCCGTCGGTCAGTTCGGTGTCGTCGGGGATGCCGTGGCAGACGACGTCGTTGACGCTGGTGCAGATCGTTCTCGGGAAGCCCTGGTAACCCAGGCACGCGGGCCGGTGTCCGTGCTCGATTGTGTATTCGTAGACCAGGCGGTCGAGCTCGCCGGTGGTGACACCCGGCACGACGAACTGCCGGATGTAATCCATCAACTCGGCGTTGAAGCGTCCGGCGGCGCGGAGGCCGTTCCGCTGCTTCTCGTTGTAGATGGGAGCTTTGTTGGCCAGAACGCCGAACACCCTCGGTCCCTCAGCAGGAAGGCTGCGCCGGGGGGCGCTGTGCAGCAAATACGCCATTCTTGTATCCAGACGGCCCGAGTTCAACGGGGTCGAATGCCTCGCTTGCGCTTCGGGCTAATGAAACAGTTCGTACAGCCACGGGTGCTGCCATGGATTGTCGATCGCGTACCACGCGGAGAAGCACGAGATCGCCAGCAGCACCGCGGCGAGACGGCGGAAGGCGGGACGCAGGCTCCAGGCATCGAGAGCCGGCCCCATGGCCGCCAGCAGGAGCGGGATGAGCCAGAACGCCCACCGCAGTCCGGCCGTGTGGCCGCCGTAGTTGTAGTTTTCCGTCCGCGTGAGATAGAAGCCCAGTACCAGCACCGTCATCGCCAGCGCCAGCCACGCGGTCGTGACCAGCCGATGCCCGCGTCGCCGCGGCAGCATCACCCACGCCGCTACAGTCAACGCAAACATCGGCGAGAGCGACAAGATGCCATGATGGCCGACGGTGCAGTTGAGGAAGTATGTGACCGGCGACTCCACGTTCGCGTCGAGGCCTTTGGGATTGATCCAGTAGCTGGCGACGCCCTCGTGCACGTAGCGGTAGGCTTCTGTGCCGTAATAGGCGTAGAAGGGTTTCCAGCCGCCGGTCGCCAGCCAGTTGGTGTAGAAGAACGCCGCCAGCGGAACCAGCGCGGCCGGCACGAACACCGCGAGCGTGCGCTTCCAGTCGTGCCACGCGAGAAGGCCAAACAGCGCGACGCCGAACGCCGCGGCGGGCAGCTCCATCGTTGCAGCCAGCGCTGCGAAAAAACCGCACAGCACGAAATGCCGCATCCGTCGCGACCCGTCCACCGTGATTCGCAGCGCCGAATACAGGGCGAAGGCGACCGCCGCGGCCGCGGGCGCGTGATTGTTCAGCGTGACGCTGAATGTCGAGAGGAACGTGCCGAACGCCAGGGCCGCCACTACGAACACGCGGCCGAAGTCGCCGGCGATGTAGCGTTCGGCGAGCCGCGCCAACACCCACAGCATGGCTAGGAAGGGCAGCAGGTTCACGATGACCAGCACGACCCGCGTGACTTCGGCCGTGTCCTCGGCGAGCGTCCAGCCGGTGATGAACCTCAAGGGCCCGTACACGCCGGCCACGAGCGTCGCCAGCAGCGGCGGCTTCGTGGAATAGAACTCATACGACCCCAGCACGCGGACCCAGTCGACGTCGACCGCTGCGGCGTCCTCCGGCGAATTATTGCGGAGCACGAGCAACAGCCGGGGCTCGCCGCCGCCGAGCGCGCACGTATAGGGACTGTCCGGCATCTCCCGGTAATCATCTTCCGGCCGCATCTTCACATAGGCGCGAAAACGCTCGCGGGCGGCGTTATATTCGAGCTTCAAAAACCCCTCGCCGCGGTCGAATCGACCGGAGTCGAGCTGCTCCCCGGTCGCGTCCTCGGTGACGTGAACGGCCACGTCTCCGCCGCGCGGCAGCGATCGCCGCATGAGCGAAATCTCGCAGCCCTCGCTCCCCACAATCCTCAGCTCGAAGCTCGAATTGAGGCTGGGAAGGTAATCGTCGAACTTCAGCTCGACCGCGAAGTCGCCGCGGACGTCGAGCGGCAACACAAGCGCTGCTTCCGCGGGCTCGACGTCGCGGCGCGGGGCGGGCGGGGTTTCCAGGTGGAGCACGTCGCCAGCGAGCGCCTCGCGCGAGACAGACGTCTCCCATCCGGGGTTGACGAATGCCTCAGCGAAATCGTCGCGGAACAACTCCGGTGCTGTGCGCACCTTGTCGATCGTGTCCCAGCCGCGATCGGCAATGACGTCGTTGATGCGGTAGGTGCCGTTTTCGACCAGCGCGCGGACGGTCGCCCAGCGGGAACGGTCGTTGGCGCTCAAGAGCGGCTCAACGCGCAGAATGGCCGCCAGGTGCACGCCGGCGGCCAGCGCGATGATGAGGCCATAGGCCAGCCGGCGCAGGGGAGCACGCTCGAAGTCGCCCGGCTCCAGATAATCCGCAGCGTCACTCAACGGGGTCAGACCCCTTTGCGGTTCACGCGTTTTCCAAGGCTCGCCATCGTCCATCCGCAAAGGG
>JAHWKJ010000069.1 GCA_019347905.1 Planctomycetota bacterium | reverse complement strand
CGCTAGCCCACGGTTCCAGCGTTGTGAACCGGACGCTAGCGCGTGCCGGCTGATTCAATGACTGGGCGTTGACAAAGGCACGACGGCCCGCGGCGGCGCGGGCCGATTTCTTCTCGCCCCCCAACTTACTCCGCTTCCCATGTCTTCGGCCGAAGGACGCAGCCGCGTGGTGATCGAAGGTGTACGGCCTGAGATCGACTGCGGGAGGTTTGCCGTCAAACGCACCGTGGGCGAAAACATCCGCGTCGAGGCCGACGTCTTCGGCGACAGCCACGATGTGCTCTCGGCCATGCTCTTGTACCGCCGCGGCGCCGACGGCTGGAACGAAGTGCCGATGGAGCCGCTCGTCAACGACCGCTGGCGGGGCGAGTTCCGCGTCACCGACGTCGGCAAATACGTTTATACGATTGCCGGCTGGGTCGACCGCTTTCTCACCTGGCACCGCGACTTCAAGAAGCGCGTGGCCGCCGCGCAGAAGGTGGGCATGGATCTCGAAATCGGCGCACGGCTGGTCGAGGCGGCGGTGGAACGGGCCGCCGGCGACGACGCGCGGCGGCTTTCTGCCTGGGTGCGGCGGCTGCGCGATCCCGAGGCGGCCAGGCATGTCGAGCAGATCTGCGAAGAGGCGGAGCTGCCGGAGCTGATGCGGCGCTATGCCTCCCGCGACTTCGCCACCACCTACGGCCGCGAGCTCCAGGTGCAGGTCGACCGCGAGCGCGCCCGGTTCAGCGCGTGGTACGAACTGTTCCCGCGATCGGCGGCGGAAGAGCCGGGCCGTCACGGCACGCTCCGCGACGTGGAAGCGCGGCTGCCCTACGTGGCCGGCATGGGCTTCGACGTGCTGTACCTGCCGCCGGTCCACCCGGTCGGACTCGCCCATCGCAAAGGGAAGAACAATGCCGTCGAGGCCCAGCCCGACGACGTCGGCAGCCCGTGGGCCATCGGCGGCAAAGAGGGCGGGCACAAGGCGATTCATCCGGACCTGGGCACGTTCGAAGATTTCGAGCGACTGGTGAGCGCCGCCCGCCGCCACGGGATCGAGATCGCCCTCGATGTCGCCTTCCAGTGCTCGCCCGACCATCCCTACGTCCGCGAGCATCCCGAATGGTTCCGCAGCCGGCCCGACGGCACCATTCAATACGCCGAAAATCCGCCCAAAAAGTACCAGGACATCTACCCCTTCGACTTCGAGACCGACAACTGGCGCGAGCTGTGGGAAGAGCTCCAGAGCGTGTTTTTGTTCTGGATCGGGCACGGCGTGCGAATCTTCCGCGTCGACAACCCGCACACCAAGCCCTTCGGCTTCTGGCAGTGGTGCATCGGCGAGATCAAGGACAAGCACCCGGACGTATTGTTTCTCAGCGAAGCGTTCACGCGGCCGAAGATCATGTACCAGCTGGCGAAGCTGGGTTTTACGCAGTCGTACACGTACTTCGCCTGGCGGAATACAAAGGCCGAGCTGACCGAGTACCTGACGGAAGTCACGCAGACGGAGGTCGCGGACTTCTTCCGCCCCAACCTGTGGCCCAACACGCCGGACATCCTGCCCGAAATGCTGCAGGTCGGCGGGCGGGCCGCGTTCATGATGCGGTTCGTGCTCGCCGCCACGCTGGGGGCCAGCTACGGCATCTACGGCCCGCCGTTCGAGCACTGCTGGTCGCAGCCGCGCGAGCCCGGCAGCGAAGAGTACCTCAACTCCGAAAAGTACCAGATCCACCACCACAACCTCGCCCGGCCCGACAGCCTGAAGGACTTTATCGCCCGCGTGAACCGCATCCGGCGGGAGCACGCGGCCCTCAAAAGCGACCACTCGCTCCGGTTTCACCCCATCGACAACGATCAGCTCCTGTGTTACAGCAAGCGCTCGGACGACGGCGGCGAAGTGCTGATCGTCATCGTCAACCTCGACCCGCATCACACGCAGTCGGGATGGGTGGAACTGCCCTTGAAGGAGTTCGGCGTCCCGGCCGAGCGGGCCTACCAGATGCACGACCTTTTGGGCGGCGGACGCTTCCTGTGGAACGGCCCCAAAAACTTCGTGCAACTGGACCCGCACGTCGTGCCCGCCCACATCTTCCGGCTCCGCAAACAGGTGCGGTCGGAACGCGACTTTGAGTATTTCCTGTAATGGATGAAACGTTTAGCCGCAATACCGTTCAATTAGCTGTAAGTCATGGAGCCGACGGGGATTGTGGGTGCCACGGGATGCTCGTCATCCCGTGCGAGTCGTCCTGACGTGTGCGAAAGCTCCGTGACGTACTGTTCGCGTGAGAAACATTCGACACTGGCAGACAAGCTTGCCAGTGCCACCCAACCTCAACCGGCTCTGCGACTTTGGACTAATTGAATGGTATTGCGGCTAAACGTCAACTGGTTCTGATCAATGACGGCCCTGCAGCTCGAACCCGTCCCCATGACCGCCTCCGCGACCGGCGCGGCCGCGAAGACGGCCGGCTGGTACAAGGACGCGATCATTTACCAGTTTCACGTCCGCGCGTTCAAGGACAGCGACGGCGACGGCATCGGCGACTTCCGCGGACTGACCGAGTGTCTCGATTACGTGCAGGAACTGGGCGTCACCGCGCTGTGGCTGATGCCCTTCTACCCCTCGCCCCTGCGCGACGACGGCTACGACATCTCCGACTACCGCAACGTTAATCCGATCTACGGCACGCTGGACGACTTCCAGCGGTTTCTCGACGAGGCGCACCGCCGCGACCTGCGGGTCATCACCGAGCTGGTGATGAACCACACCTCGGACCAGCACCCGTGGTTTCAGCGGGCGCGGCGGGCGAAGCGCGGCGACCCGGCCCGCGATTTTTACGTGTGGAGCGACGACCCGCACCGCTACTCGCTGACGCGGATCATCTTTCAGGACTTCGAGCCGTCGAACTGGAGCTTCGACCGCGTCGCCGAAGCCTACTTCTGGCACCGCTTCTACTCGCATCAGCCCGACCTCAACTTCGACAATCCCGAAGTGCGGGAGGCGATGTTCGATGTGCTCGACTTCTGGCTCGGTATGGGCGTCGACGGGCTGAGGCTGGACGCGGTCCCGTACCTCTACGAGCGCGAGGGCACCAACTGCGAGAATCTGCCCGAGACGCACGCCTTCCTCAAGGACGTCCGCCGGCACATCGACGAGCGCTACACCGACCGCATGCTGCTGGCCGAGGCGAACATGTGGCCCGAAGACGCCGCCGCCTATTTCGGCGACGGCGACGAATGCCACATGAATTTCCACTTTCCGCTGATGCCGCGGCTGTTCATGTCGGTGCAGCGAGAAGACCGCTTCCCGATGCTCGACATTCTCGCGCAGACGCCGGCCGTCCCCGGCAACTGCCAATGGGCGATCTTCCTGCGGAACCACGACGAGCTGACGCTCGAAATGGTCACGGACGAAGAGCGCGACTACATGTACCGCACGTATGCGGAAGATCCGCAGGCGCGAATCAACCTGGGCATCCGCCGCCGGCTGGCGCCGCTGGTGAAGAACAACCGCCGCAAGATCGAGCTGCTGAACGCCTTGCTCCTGTCGCTGCCGGGCACGCCGATCATTTACTACGGCGACGAGATCCGCATGGGCGACAACATCTACCTGGGCGACCGCAACAGCGTGCGGACGCCCATGCAGTGGACGCCGGACCGCAACGCCGGCTTCTCCGTGGCCAACCCGCAGAAGCTGTTTCTGCCGCCGATCATCGACCCCGAATACCACTACGCCACGCGAAACGTCGAGACGGAGCACAACAGCCCGCATTCGCTGTTGTGGTGGATGCGGTACATCATCCGGCTGCGCAAGCAGCACCAGGTCTTCGGCCGCGGGACGCTGGAGTTCCTCACGCCCGAAAACCCCAAGGTGCTGTGCTACCTGCGGGAGCACGACGACGAGCTCTTGCTGGTGGTGGCGAACCTCTCGCGCTACGCGCAGTTCGTCGAGCTGGACCTGGCCCGCTTCCGCGGTCGGCAGCCCCGCGAGATGTTCGGGCAGTCGCGGTTCCCCATGATCGGCGAGCTGCCGTACTTCCTCGCGCTGGGGCCGCACGGCTTTTACTGGTTCATGCTGGAGTGGCCGGCCGGGCAGGATGTGCGCTACGACCCCGAGGATCTCCCGGCGCAGAGAATCAGCGGCCGCTGGGATGCGATCTTTGCGGGCAAGGCCCTGGCCGGTTTCCAGGCCGCGCTGCCGGCGTACCTCACCAAGCATCGCTGGTTCGCCGGCAAGGCCCGCACCATTCAGAACTGTTCCGTGCAGGACGTGATCGACATCGGCGGCGACGAAGACGAGACGCCCGTGCGGCTGGTGCTCGTCCGCACGAGCTACACCGAAGGCGACCCCGACGTGTACATGCTGCCGGTGGCCTACGCGACGGGAGACAAGGCGGAAAATATCCTCGCCGACCGGCCCGCCTCCGGCATCATGGCGGTGGAACTGGGCGACGGAGATGAACCGGAGCGCGGCTACCTGTGCGATGCCACCCGCGAGCCGGATTTCTGGACCCGCCTTCTGGCGAGTGTCGCGGAGGGCCGCACCGCCCAGGGCGGCCGGGGCGAACTGGCCGGCTTCCGCACGAGCGCCTTTCCAGGGGACATCGACTTCGAGAGTCTGCAGACGCCGGTGGTGCACGGCGGACAGCAGAGCAACACGTCTGCCGTCTTCGGGCCGGCCGGCATCATGAAGCTGTACCGCCGCGTGGCCGAAGGCGTGAACCCCGACCTGGAGATCGGCCGCTTCCTCACGGAGCGCGCTCCCGAGGCGCCCGTGCCGAGGATCTTCGGCGGCATCGAATACCGCGCCGGCCGCGAGCAGCCGATGACGCTGGCCCTGCTCACCGAATACGCATCGAACGAAGGCGACGCCTGGGTGTACACGCTCGACGAGCTCGACCGCTTCGTCGAAGAGGTCACCAGCGAATGGTCGGACGACACACCCGACGTGGCCGAACTGGTCGCCACGCCGCTGCTGGACCTGGCCCAGCTAGAGCCGCCGCCGGCGGCGCAGGAAACGATCGGGCCGTATCTGCACGCAGCGCGGCTGCTGGGCCTGCGGACGGCCGAGATGCATCTGGCACTGGCGTCTGACCAGGACGATCCGGCGTTCCGTCCGGAGCCGTTCTCGTCGCATTACCAGCGCGGACTGTTTCAATCGATGCGGACGGGGGCGGTCCAGTCCCTCGATCTGTTGCGCAGGCAGTTGCCGACGTTGCCGGCGGAATGGAAAGCCCAGGCGCAGCGCGTGCTGCACAGCCGCGAAAACATTCTGGGCCGCTTCCGCCAGGTGCTCGATCTGCAGATGACGTCGAAGCGCATCCGCTGCCACGGCGACTTTCACCTGGGGCAGGTGCTGTACACCGGCAAAGACTTTGTGATCATCGATTTCGAGGGCGAGCCGGACCGGCCGCTGGGCGAGCGGCGAATCAAGCGCTCGCCCCTGCGCGACCTGGCGGGGATGATCCGCTCGTTCCATTACGCCTCCAGCGCGGCGGTGGTGGGCGAGCTGCCCGGTTCGGTGGCGGCCGGCGTTCCCACCGCGGAGAATGACGGCCCCGGCGGAATGTCTCCGCTGGAGTGCTGGATGACGTTCTGGTATCGCTGGACGACAGCCGTTTATCTGCGGGCCTGGCTCGACGCGCAGGCCGGTTCCGGCATCCTGCCCGACAGCCGCGAGGAGTTGGAAACGCTGCTCGACGCCTACATGCTGGAAAAGTTGCTCTACGAGCTGAAGTACGAGCTGGGCAGCCGCCCCGACTGGGTGCGGATCCCGCTGTTGGGAATCCTGCAACTGGTCGGAGGAGCGACCTCGTGAAAGGTGTTGAAATGCGAACATCGAACATCGAACATCGAACATCGAACGTCGAAGGCCGCGCACGCTGCCGGTTCTCCCGTTCAATGTTCAATGTTCGATGTTCGATGTTCAATGTTCGGCTTTCTCTCCCCCGCTTATTCTCTATCGCCCGCTGATGCCCACCGCCGCTTCCTCCCAGCTTCGACGGCTTGCGCTGGCTGCGGGCGTACAGACGGCCTATTACGACGTGGTCGGAAAGCGTCAGACGGCGGATGCCGATGCCCTCAAGGCCGCTCTGGCCGCACTGCGGATCGATCTCGCGGAAGGCGTCGACCACGCCTTTCACGAATGGCGGCTGGAGCGCGCCGCCCGCGGGTTGGAGCCGGTGGCGGTCGCGTGGGATGGACGGCTGGGGGACCTGGTGCTGAATCTCCGCGAGGCCGGCGCCTCCGGGACGGCGCGCCTGCGGATCGAGCTCGAAGACGGAGAGCTGCGAGATCGCTCGCTGGATCTGTCGGCGTGCCCGCCGCTGGAGCCGAACGAGCTGGAAGATCTCCACTACGTCGCTCTGCGGCTGCCGGTCAGCGAGAAGTTGCCGATCGGCTACCACCGACTGACTGTCGAGACTGCCAACGAGCGGTTCGAGTCGCTGGTGATTTCGGCCCCGCGTCGCGCGTGGTCGCCGCCGGAGGGCGCGCTTCAAACGTGGGGCGTGTTTCTGCCGCTGTATGCGCTGGATACGAATCGGTGCTGGGGGGCGGGCGATTTCGCTGGGCTGGAAGAGCTGGCCCGCTGGATCGGCGAGCGCGGCGGCGGCTGCCTGGCAACGCTGCCGCTGTTGGCCGGGGCCCTCGACCAGCCCTACGATCCCAGCCCTTACGCCCCCGTCAGCCGCCGCTTCTGGAACGAGTTTTACATCGCCATCGAAAACGTTCCGGAGCTGGCCCGCTGCGAAGCCGCCCGGCGGCTGGTGGAAAGCGATGCCGTCCGCGGGCAGATCGAGTCGCTGCGGAAGACGGATCAGGTCGAGTACCGGGCGGTGATGGCGCTCAAACGGCGGGTGCTGGAGGAACTGGCGCGCACGTTTTTCGACGAGCCCGACCGCCGCTTCGCCGACTTCGAGCGGCTGCTCGCCGAGCGCCCGCAACTGGGCGATTACGCGTCGTTCCGCGCCGCGTGGGAGAAGCAGGGGCGGTGGTGGAAGGAATGGCCCGATCCGATGCGCACGGGCGAGCTGGCTCCCGGCGATTACGACGAGTCGGTCCGCCGCTTCTGGCTGTACGCGCAGTTCGTCGCGACGGAACAGCTTGTCGGGGCGGCGAAATCGGCGGCCCAGCGCGGCGTGCACCTGTATCTCGATCTGCCGCTCGGCGCCCGGACCGACGGCTACGACGTGTGGCGCTATCAGCCCGCCTATGCCGACGGCGCCAGCGCCGGCGCCCCGCCGGACGTGATCTTCACGGGCGGCCAGAACTGGGGCTTTTCGCCCTTGCATCCCGAGGTGGTTCGCGAGCAGGGCTACCGGCCGCTGCGCGATGTCTTGCGTCACCACATGCGCGACGCCCGCTGGCTGCGGATCGACCACGTCATGGGCCTGCACCGCCTGTACTGGATTCCGCAGGGCGTGCCCAACAACCGCGGCGTCTACGTGCGCTACCGCGACGACGAGACGTATGCGATCCTCAACCTCGAATCGCACCGCTACCAGACGCTGGTCATCGGCGAGAACCTCGGCACGGTGCCGGCGGAGGTGAACCGCGCCCTGGACAAGAGCGCCGTGCGGCGAATGCACGTCGTCGAGTACGAGATCGAGGCCGTGCCGAAACGGCCGATGGCGGAGCCGCCGAAGGGCGGTGCGGCTTCCGTCAACACGCACGACATGCCGATGTTCGCCGCGTGGTGGACGGGCCGCGATCTGGAGCTGCGGCGCGACCTGGGACTCATCGACGACGCGGGCGTCGAAAGCGAGCGGCAGCGCCGGGCCGCACAGAAGACGCTTTTGGTCCAGCGGGCACAAGCCCAGGGCTTCGTCGCGCCCGGCTTGACGCCAGACGCCGCCGATCCGGCCGCGGTGCTCAAGGCGGCGCTCGTCGAGTTGTCCAGAGGACCCTCGGAGCTGGTTGTCGTCAACCTCGAAGACCTGTGGGGCGAGCTGGAGCCGCAGAACGTTCCAGGAACGAGCTTCGAGCGTCCCAACTGGCGCCGCAAGGCGGACCATAGTCTGGAACGCCTGCGCGAACTCCCCGAGGTGAACGAGCCGCTCGCCGCCGTCGCCCGCGCGCGTCCGGCAGCACGCGAAGAGACAAGCCGCGGCTGAGCGTCGCACCAAGCCCACGGGTTCGGGCCCGTGGGCTTCGTCCCTACGTTTCTTTCATCACCCGCACGCGCAGCACGTTCTCCACGCCCAGCCGCAGGATCACCCACAGCGCCGCGGCCGTCTCGCGCCAGTTGATCTTCGTTTCCCCAGCGCGGCGGTTCTCGAATACGATCGGTACTTCAACAAAACGGCACTCCGCGCGGCGACAGCGGTAGAGCATCTCCTCCTGGAACGCATACCCCCGCGATACAACGCGGTCGAGATCCAGCTCTGCCAGCTTCGCCACGCGATAGCACCGGAAGCTCCCGCTGTTGTCGCGCGTCCGCAGGCCCAGGAGCAGCCGCGCATACCAGTTGATCGCACGGCTCATGAAGTGCCTGCCGACGCCCCAGCCCTCGACGCCGCCGCCCGGAACATAGCGCGAGCCGATGGCGACATCGGCCTCGTCCATCGCGGCGCGCAGCGCCGGGAGATAGCGCGGCGGGTGGCTGAAATCCGCATCCAGATTGAGCACGAAATCGTATCCGCCTTCGATGGCGCGGCGAAAACCCGCCAGCGTCGCCGTCCCCAGCCCCTGCTTGCCGGGCCGGTGCAGCACCGCCACGCGCGAATCGCCTGCCGCCAGCCGGTCGGCCAGTTCTCCCGTGCCGTCGGGCGAGTTGTCGTCGATCACCAGCACGTCCGCGTCCGGAGCGTGCGCGAGGATTTCGGCGACGAGCGATTCGAGGTTCTCCCGCTCGTTGTACGTACACAGCGTGATGAGCACGCGCCCCTGCATCGTGGTTGCCCAGTCGGTGATCATCGGGGGCGTCGCCCTGAATCGCGAAAATGGGACAGGCACCGATCGTCCTGATCGGAGCCAGTCCCATTTTCGTCCCCTCTTTTGGGCAAGTCGCCGGCCCCGTCAGATGTCGACGATCAGCTCCGCCCGCCAGCCGCCCTTGGTCTGTTCGACCGACAACCGATGATACGTGATCGCCTTCACCTCGTGCGCCATGCGATGCCGCGCTGGATTGGCCGCCTCACCGCGAACGACGGCCTTGAGTCCTTCCGCGCCGATGGAGACCTCGAACTCGGCCGGGAGGAATCCCTCCGTCTCGAAGCGGTACAGGAGTTCGTTCAGCCAGTCGAACAACAGGTATTCGGGCTCCGCCTCGCTGCCGCTCACATCAATGTGAATCTCCCGGTCCGCCCGCACGTCCTCGGCGTTGTCGACCAGCATCGCACACAAGCCGCGGCCGGCCTCGGCAAACAGCATCGGCAGATCCGCCGCCTCCACCCACAGTCCGAGATCGGCCGTATGCTCGAAGAGTTCGTACATCACGCGCTTTGAAAGACAGGAAGATTGAGGACAGAAAAATGAGAAGCCCGATTGATTTTCCTGTCCTCAATCTTCCTGTCTGATCCGCCGGGGCCAACTCCAGCAGGCGTCATCCGTGCCCATCAGTGTAATCGGTGGTCAGGATTCTTCGACGTGGAAGTTGCCGCACGCCTGACGCCGCCGCGAAATCAGCGGCCGTTTTCCAGCAGGTTCGCGCCAGCCTCGGGGACGCGGGCCTTGCGGGCCTGCTCCTGGATCTCGTCCGCCTCGCTGGCCAGCTCGCCCTCCGCCGCGTGAGAGTCTGCGGCGTCCTCGGGAACCTGCCGCGGCCGCCGCTGGTCCATCCCCACCGCGCCTGGGGTGACGGGCGCTTCCTCGGGCGAGAGCATCCGCACCGGCACGCCCTGCGGGAAGACGACTTCGCGGGATTCGTCCGGCAGCGAGATGCCGGCGTCCATCAAGGCGCGTTTGACCAGCCGGATCGCCGCCGACTTGACCTTCAGAAAGCTGTGCCGCGTGATGTCGATCCACAGGTACACGCGCAAGTTGACCGTGGCCGCACCCAGCGACTCGACCAGCACCATCGACTCCGGTTCGTCGACGACCGCCGGATGCTCGCGAAGCACGCCCAGCGCGATCGTCTGCGCCTCGGCGATCGAGTCGTCGTAGCCGATGCCGACGGTGAAGTCCAGCCGCAAGAACGGATTTGCGGTGAGGTTGACGATCGTCTCTTTGTAGATCGTGGAGTTGGGGATCCGCACGTGGTTGCCTTCAAACGTCATCAGCAGCGTGCCCCGCGTGGTCACCCGCTGCACGTAGCCCGTGTAGCCGGCGACCTCGACCAGGTCTCCCGTGTTGAACGGCCGCTGCACGCTGATGAGAATGCTCGCCAGAAAGTTTTCGGCGATGTCGCGGAAGGCGATGCCGATCACCAGCCCCGTCACGCCCGCCCCGCCCAGCACCGTCACGGCCAGCCGCGTGAGGCCCGCGACCTTCAGCACGAGATACAGCCCGAGAATAAAGATTGGAATCGCGACGGCCCGCGCCGCCACGTAGCGCAAGAGGTCGTTGGGCAGCCGCCCGTGGAAAATGGCCGCCGCCGCCCGCACCGACAGCCGGGCCACGATCCACGTCAGGATCAGCATCACCAGCGCCAAGAGGATCAACGGCGTCGCCTGCACGGTGCTGCGGGCGAGGTCCCGCAGCACCGCCCACGCCGGCGACAGATCCCACATCGAGCGTTCGACCAGCTCGATGCGATTGACGACGGCGGCGACGCCTTCGGTATTGCCCGCAAGCTTCGCCGCCCAGGCAACGTGCTCCTGGGTGATCGTGCGGCCGGAGAGGAAGACGACGCCGTCCTCGACCCGCACGCGGAGATCCTCAAACCAGTCGGTGGTTTCGAGAATCCGCCGGAGCCGCTCTTCGATGGCGGCGTCGCTGGCGGTCGGAGCGACCGCGACCTCGTCGGGCACGGCGGGCGTCTGCGCGGCGTCATCGGCGGCAGGCGGTGCGGCGGGTGGCTCCTGCGCGGACGCGGGAACGGCCGACAGCCAGAGCAGCAGCAGGCCCGCAGCTCGCAGCGATCCGTTCCGGCACCGCCGGTCCTCGCGTGCGGGCGACTGGATCAGTGACATGTGTCGCTGGACCTCGTAGAACACGCGTCTCGCTTGCTCGGTAGTGTGCGTTGCGCCGCGTGGATGACGCCCGCACAAGCCGGCTGCTTGTGCTACGGCTGGACGCTACCGCACGTGGCGTGCCCGTGCAATCGGGCCGTCGCTGAAGTATCTTGAACGCCGCGACCACGCTTCCACGGAGACGGAATCATGAACAGCTTTCATCGCCAACGGACGCCGGCTGCGGGAGTGCTCCTCGCAGCAGCCTGGCTGTGCGCTGCCGGCGGTTGCGGCGACGGCTCGACGGCTTCGCCCGAGGCCGCGGCAAACGGCGCGGCCGGAAACGGTGCGGCGCCCGTCCAGCCCAACGAGCGCGACACCGGCCGGACCGGCATGCTCGCCGTGCAGAGCGAGCCGTTCGGTGAAGTCGACGGACAGCCGATTACGCAGTACCTGCTGTCGAACAAGAACGGCCTGGCCGTCTCGATCATCGACTACGGGGCGATCGTCACCAGCGTCGTGACTTCGGACAAGGACGGCCGCCGCGAAAACATCACCCTCGGCTTCGCCGACCTGGAGGGTTACCTCGGCAAAGACCCCTACTTCGGTGCGATCTGCGGCCGGTACGCCAACCGCATCGCGCGCGGGAAGTTCTCCATCGGCGACGAGCAGTACGAGCTGGCGATCAACAATGAGCCTAACCACCTGCACGGCGGCACGAAGGGCTTCAATGAGGTCGTCTGGCAGGCACGTCCGCTGTCGAACGAAATGACCGAAGGCGAAGCCGTGGGCGTCGAGCTGAAGTACCATAGTCCCGACGGCGAAGAAGGCTATCCCGGCGCTCTCGACGTGACGGTGACATACACGCTCGACAACGACGATCGGCTGCGGATCGACTACGAAGCCGTGACCGACAAGCCGACGGTGCTCAATCTCACCAACCACTGCTACTGGAATCTGGCAGGCGTCCCCCCCGATGGGCGGCGCGAGGGGCTGCCGACGATGCTCGACCACGAGCTGATGCTGAATGCGGACCACTACCTGCCGGTGGACGAGACGCTGATCCCCACCGGCGAGCTGAAACCGGTGGCGGGCACACCATTCGACTTCACCGAGCCGCACAAAATCGGCGAGCGCATCGGCGTTTTGAAGGCAGGCGTCGAAAACGGCGGCTACGACCACTGCTACGCGCTCAATGGCCAGCCCGGCGAGCTCAAGCTGGCGGCCCGCGTCGTGCATCCGGAAAGCGGCCGCACGATGCAGGTGCAAACCACCGAGCCGGGCGTACAATTCTACACGGGCAACTTCCTCGACGGCTCGGAGGCCAACGGCGGCTTCGAGCAGCATCAGGGCTTCTGCCTGGAGTGCCAGCACTACCCCAATTCGCCGAATGAGAAGCGGTTTCCGGAGACGCTGCTGAAGCCCGGCGAAGTCTACCGCCAGACGACAATCCACCAGTTCGGCGTCCAATTGCCGGGCGCCGGGGGCGCTGTTAAGGTATCCAACTGAGCCGCGTACAATTGCCGCGACTCGACGTTTAGCCGCGGCCCAACGGGCCGCGCGGCCCGTTGGGCCGCGGCTAAACCGCCTGACCTCTGACCTCTGACCCCTGACTTCTGACCCCTGATGACCATCTCCGTCTACGACTACTTCAAGATCCGCAAGTCGGACCGCAAGAAAGAGACGCGGTACCTGGCGGTCATCAATAAAGATTCGTGCACGTCGTGCAACGCGTGCGCGACGCAGTGCCCCGTCGACTGCATCTACGAGGTGCCCAGTTCCACGCCCTCCGACAGCTTCCACCAGATCGACACGTCGCGCTGCATCGGCTGCCAGTTGTGCTATCGCATCCCCACCGAAAGCACCGAGCATTACACGCTCGAAATCTGCCCGTGGAATGCGATCGACATGCTGCACAACCCCAACGTGCAGCCGTCGGAATCGCCGCTCGTGCCCTACTACCAGGGCGATGAGGCGGGCGACCAGTTGCCGTGGCAGAAACTCGACGAGTACGCGTACCAGTTGTTCCTCGACGGCGAGGTGTTTCTGCCGTCGTCGGAGCCGGCGCTGATCGAGATCGTGGGCCGCTTCGAACAGCCGGTGTGGTACTACGACGAGGGACAGAAGGTCCAACTCGTGCGGGAGACCTCGCGGACCGGCGACTACGTCCGCTACGGCGCAACGCCGGAAGGCCGCGACGTGCTCGACGTCGTCTTCCAGGACTGGGACCGGATCTTCCTCGATTGAACACTCTGACCCATGACACTCTCCGCCTCGGCCTTTCAGGCGCTCGGCCAGTTCGATACGCCCACGGTCTGCAATGTCATCGAGTTGTGGGACATCCGGCCGCGGAACCTCGGATACATGGACTCGCGCATCCGCTGCTGTTTCCCGAAGCTGCCGCCGATGGTGGGCTATGCCCTCACCTCGACCTTCCGCAGCATGTCGGCCCCGCGCTCGGGCGACGTCTACGGCGGCATCGGCGAGCAGGTCGAGCGCTTCGCCGAACTGCCCGGCCCGCCGGTCGTCGTGTTCCAGGATCTCGACGACCCCGTCGCCGCGGCCACCTTCGGCGAGGTGATGTGCACCTGCTACCAGGCCTTTGGCGCGAAAGGGCTGATCACCTCGGGAACCGGACGCGACCTCGACCAGGTGGAGGCGATCGGCTTTCCCGTCTTCACCTCCGGCGAAACCTGCGCCCACGGCTACTGCCATATCGTCTCGATCGGCGTGCCGGTGACGGTGGGCGGTGTGACCGTCTTCCCCGGGGACCTGTTGCACGGGGACCGCAACGGCGTGACCACGATCCCGCACGAGATCGCTGCGGAAGTCCCCGACGCCTGCCGCGAACTGATGGCGGCCGAGCAGATCGTGCTCGACTACTGCCGCGGCAAAAGCGTGACGCCCAAGGGGTTGGTCGAAGCCCGCAAAGAGTGCTCGGCAAAAATCGCCGAGTTGGCCCGGCGGCTGCGCGGCCGGCCCGTTTAGCCGCGACTCGCCAGAGGAGCGCGCAGTTCGCGGCTGGGTGGCACTGGCAGCTTGCCTGCCAGTGTCGAGTGGCCCTCACGCCGATGTATCTTCTCAGATCCGTCGCACACTGCAGAACAACTCGCACGGGATGGCGAGCATCCCGTGGCACCCTTGAGTGCAGTTGCGGCTAAAACCGTTGTCGTGGCTACGTCCCCGGTGCGGCGGCCGGCGCTTCCTCCGGGGCGAAGTCCGGCAGGATCGGGCGGTGCTTCGGGAACATGTGGTAAATCGGGAACTGCAGGTCCCGCTCCCGCAGGCAGATCACCAGCCCCGACGACGTGCTCAGGTACAGCCGGTCCGTGCGGGAGTTGGCGAAGCGCTCCGAGAACTGCCGCAGCGGCAGGACGCCCTCCAGCGCTCCGTTCGCGCGGGAGATCAACAGGAGGTTGCCCCGCGCATCGGAGGCGTACACCTTCCGCCGACTGGCGGCGACAAAGCCGGTCACGTCCTGCATCCACCAGTGCAGCTTGCCGTCGGCGATGTTCACCGCGTGGATGCCGCCCCGCTGCGGCAAGAGGTAGATCTCGTCGCCGACGACGTGCGGGGCCTTGCGAATCGGCAGACCGCTGACGTACGGCTCCCAGCGCAGCCGCCCGGTGAGGGCGTTGATCGCGTACAGCTTGAAGTCCTGCGAGACGAGAAACACGGTCTCGTCGGTGTGGGCCAGCGGAGCGGAGATGGCAGCGTCGGTTTCGAGCTGGAACCGGAGCCGACGCTCGTCGGCCGTCACAGAATACAGCGAGCGGTCGAGGCTGGCAAAGTTCACCATCGGCCCCATGGGCACCGGCGGCGTGGAAATGGCCTCCCCCGTGGCATACCTCCAGACGACCACCTCGGCCGACCAGTCCGGCAGCAGCCCGGCTTCGTACAGCTCGCGGATCTTCCGCAGGCTGAGCGCGTACACGCTGCCGTCGAGACTGCCGATGTAGACGTGCTGCGCGTCCATCGACGGCGAAGTCGAAGGTTGCCCGGGCAGGATGATGTTCCAGACGAGGCCGCCGTTGAACTTGTCGATCGCGTACAGCCGCGTGCTCGCCGCCACCAGCACCAGTTCGTCGTTCGAGACGGCCGGAAAGCTGGGGGCATCCTGGAAGCCGAGCTGGATCGACCATTTCCGGCGGCCGTTGTCGGCGTCGAAGGCAGTGAGGATTCCGCCGGTGGACTGCACGTAAACCATCTGCTCGTCGGCCGTCAAGTGGCGGACGGTGTCGCGCTGGGCGTTCAAAGTTGCCTGATTCCACCAGGCCCGCACCAGGCCGTAACGATCGAGCAGGCGATCGTCGGGCAAAGTGCGCACGGCACTTTGCCCGAAACCGCTGGTGACGAGCAACAGCAGAATGGCCGGCGCAGATAATGACGACGATCGATGCATGGCGGCTGGCTCGCGGGAGTCTCGTCTGGAAATGCCAGCTTCCATTCTAGGCACCGCGAAAGACCAGACACCAGACCCCACGCGTCGGACTGCCGGACGACACCGGCATTCGACGCGCAAGGAAAAGCGGACCGGCGTGGGACGCCGGTCCGCTCGATGAGAGGGCTGGTCGCGGAGCGCCCGCGATCACTTGGCCGCGTCGGCGGGCTTCTTCTCGGCGCTCCTGGCGGACTTTTCGGCGGGCTTCCGGCCGGCGGGGTTCTTCGCCGACCTCTTCTCTGCCTGCTCCTTCGCGATTTGGGCCTTCTGCTCGGCCGTCAAGAGGGCCATGACCTTTTCGCGGACCTCTTTGCGCAGCTCGGCCGTGGCGCTTTGAATCTCGGTCCGCTGCTTCTTCTGCTCGTCGGTCAGCTTGAGGGCCGCATCGCGGGCCTCGCGGAGCTCTTTGCCCTTCTTGTCGGAGTTGCGCAGCTCCTTGAGCGCGTTGCGCTGCTCGTCGGTCAACAGCTCGCGCTGCTTTTTCTGCAGCTCGGTGATCTTCGGTCCGTACTCCTTCTTCAGCTCGGCCACCTGCTTCTGCTGATCTTCAGTCAGCGAGATGGTCTTGGGAATGGCGAAG
>JAHWKJ010000564.1 GCA_019347905.1 Planctomycetota bacterium | reverse complement strand
TGCTAAGGGGGGGAATGGGGGGGTCGATCTGGAACAGGCCTTCGGCCGCGGCTTGTTGCTGATGCACACCTTCATGGATGAGGTGCGGTTCAATGCCCGCGGCAACGAAGTGACGCTGGTGAAGCGACCGTGCCCGAAAGGCGCGGAAGGCGAAGCGCCATGAGCCGCACGCTCGTCTGTCCCCGCTGCCGCCGGCCGCTCGCGACCACCGACGACGCCGAGGAGTGGACGTGCAACGGATGCCACGGCCGGTTCATCTCCGGCGCGGCGGGGCGCTTGGATCTGCTCGATCCGCAGTTTCTCGGCGAACCGCCGTCAGCGGAAGAGCGACAGGCGGGAGAGCCGACCGCCAGTCCCTGTCCTGCCTGCGGAATAGCGATGCGGTCGTTCGTGCTGGCGGAGGCCTCGCTCGACCGCTGCCCCTCATGCGGCGGGCGCTGGATGGACGGCCCGCCGCCGCCGACCCCCCCATTCCCCCCCTTACCAAGGGGGGGCAAGGGGGGGATGGACGCCGAAGTGAGTGTCTCCAGCTTGGCGCGCGGCCTGCTCTACAGTCTCACGCTTCCCGAGCGGGCACTGCGCAGCGGCGTTGGCCTTGCGGCCGGCGCGGTTCGCGAATCCGCCGCGTGGCTCGTGCCGCAGGCGTTTCAGAACTCCCGCACGTACTCGCTGGTCGTGAAGAACTCGCTCAGGTTCCTCGCCGAGGACGTGGGCGGAGTCGCTGCAAAACCCGGAGCGCCGAACGAGTCCGCCCCCGAGCAGTACATCGCCCGCAAGGCCGTCGGAAACTTCGTCGATCTGGCGGCGCTGGCGACGTTGCACGTCTCGCCCGCGTGGATCCTGGCGATCGTCAGCGACGTCGCCTACGGCACGAAATCCTACGTGCATGAGCTGGCGGCCGAACTGCGCCGCGAGGGCCTCATCGATGAGAAATCGACGATCGACAGCGTCGACGATGTGCTGAACGCGCTGCAGGATGCGACCGGACGGACCGCGGTCCTGTTCGACACGCCGCCCCTGTCGATCGACGAAATGAAGCGCACGCTCGCCGAGACGCGACAGGCCGTGCAGTCGGCCGACCTTCGCGGCGTGCTGCCGCAGGCCGAGTTGCAGAAATACTGGCAGGAGATGCGCGATATTGCAGATCGCGAAGGGCAGTCGCTGCTGGGCGTTTCGGCCGCCGTGACGTTGCGTACGCTGCAGAAAGTCGGCACGGTCGCCCGCGGGACGCTGTGCGGCGTGCAGGTGGTGGGCGGGCTGTTCAACCGCCACGTGCTGGGGCACTATGTCGAGTCGCTGGAGACGGTCCGGCAGCGCGGGTTCTACGCCACGCTACAGGAAAGCGCCGGCCCGTACATCGAAGCCGTCGGTGCCAATTTCGCCGCCGGCCGTTCCACATGGACTGAAGAGCTGCTCAGCGGCCGCGCGATCCGCCGCGGCGTGGGAGCGATCGTCGGCTGGCTGACGCGGCGCGGCCGCGGGGAACAGTCGGCGGACGTCAGTGCCGGCTCCTGATAAGCGCCGCTGCGCCTCAAAGGGGGTCAGACCCCTTTGCGGGCGAGCGATGCAGAACATAGGCAGGTCGGCGACCCGCAAAGGGGTCTGACCCCTTCATCGGCTGCGCCCGCGCAACACGGACTCCGCCGGGCTCCGCAAGCGCCGCCCCTCTGCACGGAGTGTCAAACGGCCGAGCCAGATCGACGCGATGAGCGCCGCGGGGACAACCCACAGCAAGTGGAACCTGGAGAGGTCGCGAAGAGCCGTCAGCGCGACGGCTGCACCGGTCGTGAGAGCGAACGCCATATGGGGCAACACAAAGGCCCACGCCGTCCACTGAAACCTGCGGCCCGCCGCGCGCAGCAGAAACAGGCTGAACGCCAGGGCCGCCAATGCGGCCAGCAGCGCCGCTCCCCAGATCAACCAGCCGAGGGCTATCAACAGCGTAGCGAATCCGCCGCCAACAAATCCGCCGCCCGCCTTCCACGCGGCGAGGCCCGCCGCTGCCAGCAGCACCTGCATGCCCGCGAAAATCAACAGCGGCCGCGGGTACGCGCGAAACGCGAAGTGGCAACTAAGCACGAGGACGGCCAGCGGGCACGCGACCAACGTGAACCAGAACAGTTGCGGCCAAAGACACCAGCCCGCCAGCACACACAATGGCGAAAGCAGCGCAAGGCACGCCATTGGCAGACTCAGCCGCAGACCAGCGGGGATTGCGGAAACGAAGGCGTGCCAGCGCGGGACCGGCCGCACCGCTTCAATCCCTTCCGCATCCCACACGATAGGGGGTCAGACCGGGCAGCGCCGGTCGATGCCGATGACATCTCCCGCGGCATCGAGCATAAAGAAGCCGCTCCAGCGTCCGTGAATCCGCAATTCGACGCGCCTGCGTCCGTGCTGCGCGCCGCCCGTGTCCGGCGCAGCGATGGCTGGCGGAAGTTTCCACGGCAGGCCCGGCTGCGCGCAGTGCTCGTAGGGCTGGTCCCGCAGCAGTTCGACCTCGCCGCCGTGTTCCTCGTCCCAGGTGCAGGCGTAGCGGATGAGCACCGGCACGTGGCCCTCGACTGCGTCGACGCCGAGCGAGAGCTCGGAGAACTCGATCTGTCCTGCGAGCAGGCTGCGGGAATCGGTATGGCGAAGGATCTCGTCGAGAGGATTCCCGAGAGGCTGTTCGCCCGCCGATGACGTGAACTGCTCATAGATCTCACGAACCGCCGCCTTCAGCACGCGATTCTCGCGCATGAGCAGAAAATCGACGGTCCGCTGCTGCGCGGCGGTGATGACTCCACCACCCGCGTCGCCGATGGTGATCCGCACAACATCGCGGCGTTCCTCTCCTGGCGACTCAGAGACGCCCTCCGTAGAGAATTCGTCGTCTGGTTCGTTAGCGGTCGGATCCGCTTCGTCGCTCTTTCCGTTTGCGAGCTTGAAGTGGGCGAACAGCGGCAGCTCGATCCAGCCGCTCCAGCCTTTACGAGACTTATAGCGCAGCCGGCCAAGCTGCGGATGGTCGAGGTCAGTTTCGGGCATCGCCGTCGCAGCATCCTGGCGCTAGTGGTTCGTTACCGCCAAGAATTTGGCTTGTGCAATCAGCCGCCGGGCGCTAGCCCCGGTTCCGGCCGAGCGAACCGGACGCTAGCGCGTACCGGCTGATCCAACGGTCAATCGCGGACCTCCGGCGTCCGCCGCACGACGCGGTGGAAGTGCAGCTCCACCTCGCGGTCGATCACCCGCCGCAGGCCCTCAACCAGACACGTCGGCTCGTGGTCGCTCTCGCCCTGCCGCTTGATTTCCGCGAGCGGCGTCTGCGGCAGCACCGTGAACGTGCTCTGGTGGATGATCTGGTTGCCGGCATCGAGCTCCGGCACGATGAAGTGCACCGTCGCCCCGTAGGTGAGCATGTGGTGGCTGTGCGCGTCCTCGTAGGGACGAAAGCCGGGAAACGACGGCAACAGACCGTGGTGCAGGTTGATGATGCGGCCGCCGGCGAATTTCCAGCAGATGCCGGGCGGCAGAATCCGCATGTAGCGGGCCAAAACGACGTAGTCGATTTCGTACTGGTCGATGAGTTCGGCAAGCCGCTCGTTGTCCGGATTGCCGCGCTCGTCGCCGATGGTGTGCCAGTCGATGCCGAACTGTTCGGCCAGTCCGCGGCAGACCGGGCGATTGCCGATCATCACGGCCGGCTCCGCCTTCAGCCGCCCGTCGCGCACGGCCCGCAAGACCGCGAGTGCCGGTTCCGGCCGATAGGTCGTGCACAGGGCGATGCGTGGTTTCCGGGCGTGTTCGTCGCGGGACCACGTGCGAATCGACAGGCCCTTCAGTCGGCCAATTTCGTTCATCCGCTCGCGGAGCGTGGGCACGAGCTCGCGGTCGGCCGGCCAGTCCATCCGCAAGAGCATCGCGAACAGCCGCTCGCTGTCGCGGTCGTACATCTGGATCTCATGAATGTTGGCCCCGACGCCCGTGACGTAGTGCACGATCGGGTCAGCCAGCCCCACGTGATCCGGACCGACAGCGGTGATTATGACCTGCATGGCGGGTTGCCTCCGGATGCAGTCTAAAGCAACGCCGTCGGGGAAGGGAGGATCCGGGATGGAGGATAGAGGATAGAGGATGGAAGATGGCGAGGGATCCTTGCGGCGATTCTCTATCCTCTATCCTC